>CAYYUT010000326.1:0-4762 GCA_964474935.1 uncultured Spirochaetales bacterium | reverse complement strand
AGCTGCGTATCGCCCGTCCCGACAGGAAGCTCGGGGCCGTGCCGGGGCCGCACGCGCTACTCCGGCTGGTGCAGCCGGAGGCGGTTTCGGCGCTGCTCGCGCCCGCGCTCGGGGGGCTCGAGGCGCTGGGCGGCGAGGCCCGGCTGCGGATGGATCGCGGCCAGCAGCTCATGGCCGAGCTCGGACGCTTCGAGCTGCCGATCGAGCCGGCGGACGGCGGGATTCCGCTCGGGCTGGCCCTCGCCGGTGCGCTCTGGTGGGCCGGAATCCGGCGGGCCGTGCCCGCCGGACGCCTCGCCCGTTGGATGCTCCTCGCCGCCCCGGCGGCCCTGCTCCTGCAGATGCTCTGCCTCTCGCTTGCGACGGTCCTTGCGGGCGGCGGCCGAGTCGACCCGGCCCGCTCGCTCCTCGACGGATCGGCGCCCGTCGCGGCCGTGCTCGGCATCCTCTGGGTCGCAGGATCCAGGGCGTCGAGCCGATAGAGAGGCGCAAGGCCGCGGCGCTTTCGCCGTCACCTCGAGAGACCGAGCCGCGACTCACATCGGATGGCGGCAGCGTCTCGGTCCGACGGGTCCATCGGAGCAGGCCGGCGCTTGCCCGGTGGCGCGGTCGCGCCGCCCGGGCTGGCTGGATCCCGGTGGCGCGCCGGCGTTGCAGCAGGGGCCCCTAGGCTATGGTGAAACGGTGAGGCCGGCGCGGGCACACACGGGAGCTTTCCATGGGTGAGATCTCCGAGGCACTTCGTCGAGCCCGCCTCGAGCGGGGCGAGGAGCCTGCGGCACCCGGCCTGAGCTTCGTACCGACCGCTCCCAGCGTCGACCTTGGCGCAGCTCCCGGACGCACCGAGCCTGGGGGCATCGCGACCCGCAAGCCCGAGACCCACATCTCGCGCGAGCGAGGCGTCGAATGGAAGGCACGCGCAACCCTGGTGGAGCGGGTCGGACCCGTGGCCGAGCGATGGCGGCAGATCGCCCTCCAGGCCCGGCGCGCACTCGACGCGTGCTCCGAGAGCTCGCTCCTCGTGACGAGCTCGTCGCGGGGCGAGGGCAAGACCTTCACGGCCTGCAACCTGGCTCTCGCGCTCGCGAGCGTGGCCGCCGGGAAGCCGGTGGCCCTCGTCGACCTCGATCTCCGACGTCCGGCGGTGGCACGCAGCCTCGGTCTCGAGGTGGACCGCGGCATCGAAGAGGCCCTCGCCGGTGAGGCCGGACTCGACGAGGTGTGCGTACCGACCGACGTCGGCGACCTCGACGTGTTCCCGGCCAAGGCACCGACCCGCGAGGTCCACGTCCTACTCGCGAGCATGCGGCTCGGCGCCATGCTGAGAGAGCTCAAGCGGCGCTATGCCCTGATCGTGTGCGACACACCGCCGGTGCTGCCCGTGCCGGACGTCCCCCTGATCGCCCCGTTCATCGGGTGCTGCCTGATCGTCACCCGCGCCGGGATCACCCGGCAGGCGAGCCTGCAGGAGACGCTCACCCACATCCCGGGCACGACCGTGATCGGGACGCTCCTGAACGACGTCAAGGGCCAACGATCCAATCGTGCCTACGCCTACGGCGACGAGGGGCCCGCGCCCCGTGAGTGAAGCGACCGAAGGACTCGGCGAAGCACCGGTCGTCCCCGACTACCTGCGCGACCCGCTCGGAACGGTGCGGCGGCGTTGGCCCTGGATGCTCGGCGTCCTGGTCCTCGTGGGGGCCGCAACCGCGGTGCTCGCCTTGCGCGTCGAGCTGACCTATCTCGCGACCTCCACGATCCTGGTGTCGAGCCAGCGGATCCCCGAGGAGTTCGTTCGACCCACGGTCGAGGACAACTCCGTCCAGCAGATCAACGCGATGGTGGGTCAGGTGGTGACGCGCAAGACCCTGTCCGGCCTCATCGAGGAGTTCGGGCTCTACCCCGAGCTGCGAACCACGATGACGATGCAGGATCTGACGTCTCTGGTCCGACAGAACCTCACGGTCGAGCCGAAACAGGGCGTCACGCGGGCGCGGAACGAGACCGCCCAGCTGATCGAGGTGTCCTTCGAGGACAAGGATCCGATCAAGGCGGCCGAGGTCGCGAACGAGATCGCGAGCCTGTTCACCGCCGAGAACATCCGACGCCGGAGCGCACAGGCACGGCTCACGACCTCGTTCCTGCAGCGCGAGCTCGAGGACGCGGAGACCTCGCTGCGCGACCAGCAACGGAGGATCACGGAGTTCAAGGAGAGCCACCGCGGCGAGTTGCCCTCGGAGCTCGACGCCAATCTGGGTCGGCTCGAACGCCTGCAGTTCCAGCGGCAGTCGCTGGCGCTCCAGATCGCCGAG
This sequence comes from uncultured Spirochaetales bacterium, assembly GCA_964474935.1. Classification (GTDB taxonomy): domain Bacteria; phylum Myxococcota_A; class UBA9160; order UBA9160; family JAFDDA01; genus CAYYUT01. Next base: position 2,450 of record CAYYUT010000326.1, on the reverse strand, counting down.
GCGTCGAATCGCATCACGACACTCTCCGCGGGCCAGGCGGGAGTCGGAGCGACGACTCCCAACCAGCGGCTCGCCGACCTGCGCGCCCAGCTCGAATCGGCACTCGCCGTCGCCACCGAAAACCACCCGGACGTGATCGCGCTGCGGAGCCAGATCCGCGCGGTCGAGGCCGAGCTCGCCAGGAACCCGACACCGAGCCCGACCCGCTCGGCGGATGCGGCGGTCGGTGCGCTGCTCGCCGCCGAGCAGGCGACGCTCTCCCAGCTCCGCCAGCAGCTCGCCGAGACCGAGCAGGAGCTGGCCGTGCTCGACCAACGCGTCGCACGCACTCCGAAGCGCGAAGAAGAACTCTCGGCGCTCGAGCAGCGGGCGACCGTGCTCCGCGAGAACTACCTCGATTTCCTGCGCATGGTGAAGGAGGCCGAGCTGGCCGAGAGCCTCGAATCCGCCCAGCACGGCGAGCGCTTCTCGATCATCGACCGCGCGGTTCCCCCCAGCGCACCGACCCAGGCGCGGACCAAGTACGTGATCCTCGGCGTGCTCGTGGCGCTCGGCATGGCCGTCGGGACCGGAGTCCTGCTCGAGGTGATCGACCCGACGCTCTTTCACGCCTCCCAGCTGGAGCGGGTGACCGATTTGCCGGTGCTCGGGTCGGTGCCCCATATCCCTTGATCGATCGGCGATCCGGCCTCCCGGCCGCCGGCGCGGCGCCGGCGGCACGCTCGGGGTCCTGCCGGGCGGGCGCCGAATGCCTCGGGATCAAGGGATGCGCCGAGGGCTCCGATCGAAGAGCGTGCTCGAACTCTGACCCGAGTGCCCCCGATCTGTGCAGCGAACGGGTACGCCTGGCCTCTGGTACGTCCGTCCGTGGCACGGAAGCTGCACAATCGGTTGTCGCGCACCGGAGAGGGATCGCATTCGCGAGGCAGGCATGGCATCGATTGCTCGAGAGGGGAATTCATCGAACGCTGAGCTGGTCTGCTTCGTGCACGTGCCGAAGTGCGGCGGCACGAGCCTGCTGCGCGTGATCCTCCGCCACTACGGGCGGGACCGCGTCTGCCTCTGGCGACCCAAGCTCGGGTTCGCCGAGAACCTCGGCATCCTGCAGGATCGACGCCCGCTGGCTCGGGCGCTGACCGGGCATCTCGGATTCGGCATCGACGCCCACGTCGACCGGCCGGTCCGGTATCTCACGATGCTGCGCCATCCGGTCGATCTCGTGGTGTCCCGCTACGAATACCGTCGGCGGCGTACGCAGCGCGGCCGCGATCCGCTCCAGGACCACGCGCGGGGGCTCACGCTCGCGAGCTTCGCGAGCCAGATCGAAGACAACCCGATGGTGCGATTCCTCTCGGGCCTCGCGCTCGAGGAGCAGCTGGCGCTGGCCCCAGAAGGCAAGGCGTCGTTCGAGACGCTCCAGCGCGCCCACGCCGACGCCAGCGGAGACTGGCCGAGATGCACCGAAGCCCACCTCGCGAAGGCACGGGACCACCTGGAGCGAAGATTCGACGCGTTCGGGCTCTCGAGCCGCTTCGACGAGAGCCTGTTGCTGCTGGGAGCGGCCTTCGGTTGGAGCAGCCTGGCCTACACGCGCGAGAACGTCGGAGTGCGAAGGGCGCCTCCCTCGGACGAGGAGAGGGAGCTGCTGCTCGATCGCAATCGCCTCGACCTCGCGCTCTACGAGGAGGCCGAGAAGCTCTTCGACGCCCGGATCGCGCGGGCGGGCGCCCGTCTGGCCAGGCGACTGGCCCGCTTCCGTCGCTGGAACCGCGTGATCGGCCCCTGGCGCCGTCGGAGCGACCGCCTGCGGGAACGCCTGGGCCGCCGTCTGGCCCGACTCCGTCGCGACTGAGACCGCGCTGGGCGCTGTCGTGTGCGATCGCCTGCGCCGAGCGCGGCACCCGGTGTTCCCCCGAGACGCGCGCGGCACGCCGCGGGCGCGAGCAAACCATCGCGCACACGAAACGGCAGCGACCACGTGGTTGATCGGCGTGCATCGGCGTGCATCGGCGTGCGGTTCGGGCGCGTCACGATTCGATCACATCCGAGTGACACGCCGCCCGTGGACGACGGGAGCCCTGGATCTCCGCCAGAGCCTTGTGGGGACGGAGCGCCTCGCCCATGCTAGGGCCATCGTCGGAGCGGCCCTCCCAGCCGCTCCTACGCCGTCGCGCAGGCGCCACGCGCCGCTGCCGGTTCGTTGCGGGTTCCTCCGGCTCGCTGCGACCGGACGATGTGACCGGGCCTCCAGGATCCGTGCACGTCGCGAGCAGCTCCGATGCGTCGTCCGCGACAACCTGCTGAATGGAGAGGATTCGGGCGGAGCGGAACCGACGAGAGATCGCTGCAGTGAATGCCTCCGTGATCCGATTCACACCGGCAGACGCCGCTTCGTCCGATGGACATGCTGAACTGTGCGGCTGAGTTCGCGCGCAACCAGCGCGCGGCCG
>CAYYUT010000325.1:0-4764 GCA_964474935.1 uncultured Spirochaetales bacterium | reverse complement strand
CGACCAGCTTCTCCTCGGTCCGAGAGAGCTCCGCCCCGCCGCGCTCGACGAGCGCGGCGTCGATGTTGACCTCGCTCATGTCGTTCACGATCACCGCCACACGACGGCCCTCCCGGTTGTGGAGCACCTGGTTGAGCAGCGTCGTCTTTCCGGCCCCGAGGAAGCCCGACAGCACGGTGACGGGGAGGCGAGGATGGTCCGGGCGGGTCTCCTGGTTCGGGGTCATGGGTCTCCTTCTCTGGTTCGGATCGAGCGCGAGCGTGGGACGTCCGGTCTCGGACGGGTCCTACGCCCGTTCCTGACGCGAAGGGTCACCCGAAGCCTTCGTGTTCCCCACCGCGGCATCGGTCGTTCACATGGCGAGCTCGTAGAGCCCTCGTACCTCTTCGCGATTCGGATAACGCGGTGTGTTCAGGATGATCATGTCGCGGAGCGCATCGGTGGTCAGCGCGTCGAGGTCCGCCGGTGTGGCGCCGAGGTCGCTCAGGCGGCGATCCGTTCCGACGCTCGCCGACAGCTTCTCGACCGCTTCGATCGCAGCATGCGCGTCGTGAGCCACGCCGAGCGCGACGCCGACGTCGGCGTACCGCGCTGCGACCGCCTCGAGATTGAAGCGCATGACGTGGGGCAGCATGGTGGCGAGGGTCTGTCCATGGGCCACGCCGTAGGTGCCCGAGATCGGGTGCCCCGTGGCGTGAACGAGCCCCAGGAGCGGGCCCGACGAGAAGGCACGTCCGGCGAGGTGAGAGGCGATCTGCATCGACGCCCGGGCCTCGACGTCACTGCCCTCCGAGATCGCCCGGGGCAGCCACTGGGCGGTGAGGCGGATGGCGTGCAGTGCGAGCCCGTCGGCATAGGCGTTGGCCGCCGTGGAGGTGTAGGCCTCGATGGAATGGGTCAGGACGCCCATCCCGCAGGCCGCGGTGGCTCCAGCCGGAAGTCCGACGGTCAGCAGCGGGTCGAGCACGATGGCGCGAGGCTTGACCTCCGGATGATTGAAGGTCAGCTTGCGATGGTCCTCGCCTCTGGTGATCAGGCCACCGCCATTGGTCTCGGAGGCCGTGCCGGACGTCGTCGGGACGGCGACCGTGGGCACGCAGGGCGCGCTGGCTCGCGCCGCCGGAGCCAGGGTGGAGAAGTCGATTCGACCCGAGGCGTCGAGTTCGGGCGCGAAGGCCAGCGCGAGGTCATCGATGCCCGAAGGCGCCGCCATGGCGATGTACTTGCCACAGTCCATGACGGATCCGCCACCGACGAGCACCATGACCACGCCCTCGATGCCGTACTCCTGCAGCGCTGCCACCCCGGCGGTGACGTTGGCCTCCGTCGGATTCGGATCGACGTCGACGAAGGGGGTCCACTCGAGGCCGGCGCTGGCGAGCGCGTCGGTGACCGTGTCGAGAACCCCGGCTGCTCGCACGCCGGGGTCGCTGACGACGAAGGCGCGGGTGCCGTGGCTGCGCACGTGCTGGGCGAGCCCGGCGATGCTGCCTGCGCCGACGGTGGTCGTCCCCATGGCTTCGAGGGTGAAGGGGTTCATCTCGGGGTTCTCCTGCTCCGGGCGAGGCCCGAGGGATCGAGCCGCCCCGTCGTGATGAAGGGAGTGAAGGCCGGGTCGGCGTCCGATTTCACTTCGTCTGGGCGGCGGTGGCCCTTCCCGGCCGGCGGAGGCCCTTCCCGGCCACGAGGGAGACGGGTGCCGCGATGACGTGCAGGACTCGAGGCGCCGAGCCCAGGATGCGGATCCCTACCCCCCATCCCCCCATCCCTCAATCGCCCCATCCCCGCCCCCCATCCCCTTCGCCAGGAAGCGCCAGGAAGCGGACCGTGGAGGCTCCGGTGCCCTCGAGGGTTCTTGCCTCTCCCCGAGACAGTGCCGGCGGGATCCGTCGGGTTCCCGGAACACGCAGATTGGCGAGGATCGGAGCCCGGCCGGAACTCGGGGGCCCCGGCTGGCACTGGAATCGAGAACCCTGTGCATCGCCAGACCCGGCCGAGAGCTCTCGCGCGCCCGATTCTCTCGCACCCTAGGAGCGTCGCGCCTGCCCGTGCCCTGCATGTGCCCTGCGCAAAGCCACGGATCGCTCCGGGCTCCTTCGAAAGGTCCCGGCGTGGTCGTGCCGGTCGGCTTCACGTCGCGCAGCGTAGCCTCGGCTCCCGTTCCGGGTCGGGGGGGCCGGCGTCATGGGTGACGTCACCGGGCGCGCCCCGGGCGCGCGCACCGGAGACCTCGACGGGGGTGCTCATCGAGCTCCCTCTCTCGGGGTGCACCTGCTGGCCGGCCTTCCGACCGATGCGGTCCGAAGGGGCTTCGCCCGTGCGCGTGAAGTGATCCAGGTCGTGCCGCTGGAAGCGCTCGGCGAGGTCGTCGTCGGGGATGCGAAGCGGATCGGCGTGCTGCTTCCGCCCTTCGTCGAGCCGACCGCGATCCTCGAGAGCTGGATGGAGTGCGACTTCCTGTCCCACTGCTTCGCCCGCCCTGCGCATATCGCCGGGGTCTCGGCCTTCGTCGACGTGGCTCACGCGCTCGATCACCTGTCGTCGGCGACTCCGCTCTCGGCCCACGGCTGGGGTCGGAGCGGGCGCGACGGACGCAGCGTCGCCGACATCCTGGTCGGGCAGATCGAGTCGGCGACCCACCTCGTCCTCGTCGGCGCGAGTCCCGCTCCCGATTCACTCGCCCGCTGTCTGACCGTGCTGAATCCAGGAGTCTCTTCGATCCCCTTGTCCGGCGGGTCGCCACGCGACCTGAGGCGACTCGCGGCTGCCCTCGGTGCGGACGATCGTGGTGCCCGGAGCGCGGGTAGGGGGACCGCTCCAGGGCGCTGCCCGGATCGCCCGCGCTCCGATTCCCGGGAGGCTCGTTCCGAGCCGGTCGTGCCTCCGTGGTTGCGGGTCCTGCGGGGCGAGGTCGAGCCGGCGCCAGGGTCGGGCCTCCACATCTACCGTCGTGCGCGTCCCTTCGACCCGACGCGCCTGGGGAGGTGGCTGGCGCATCCTCCGAAGGAGCTCGTGCGCGGCAAGGGTCTCGTCTGGCTGTCCGGCGAACCGGATCAGAGCTTCGGCTACTCGTGCGCGGGATCCGTGCACCGCCTCTTCCCGGCGGGCCGGTGGTGGGCGAGCTGCACGGACGGTCCGTGGCCGAGTTGCGCCGCCCAGCGGCGGAAGCTGCTCGAACGGTGGCACCCGCGCTTCGGCGATCGCCGCCAGGAGATCGTGTTCGCCGGCGTCGGGCTCGACGCCGGTCGACTGTGTGCGGAACTCGACGCCTGCCTCCTGGGTGAGGAGGCGGTCGACGACTCGTTGCATCCGCCGCGGGGAGGAGCTTCGGAGCGGTCCTCGAAGCCGGGTGCGAGGTTCCACTGATGCTCGACTGGCTCGTGATCGGTGGGGGGCCTCACGGCGTCCACACGGCACTTCGTCTGATCGGGGAGGTGGGCGTCCCGCACGACGCCATCCGCATCCTCGACGATGAGCAGCAGCTTCTGGCGCGATGGCGCAGATCGACTCGCAACACGGGAATGACCTATCTGCGCTCTCCTGCCGTCCACCACGTCGGTCTGCCCTCGGCCTCACTCCACCGCTTCGCCGACGCCGGGGGTCGCGGGGTGGAGAGGCCCTTCACGCGCCCCTACTCCCGGCCTGCGCTCGAGCTCTTCGATCTCCATTGCGAGGAGGTGATCGCGCGCCACGAGCTCCAGACGCTCCACGTCCGAGGGCGCGTGACCCGGCTCGATCTGGACGGAGAGCGGGCACGGGTGGCCTTCGTGGACCCGGCCGATGCCGGACGGTCCGGCGAGATCGCTGCGCGGCAGGTGGTTCTGGCCATCGGTGCGCCGCGAGAGCCGGCCTGGCCCGATTGGGCCCGACTCGCCGTCGGATCCGCCGCGCAGGCGACCGAGTCCGACCCGACTGGCCGCATCCGGCACCTCTTCGATCCAGGCTTCGAGCTGGTGGACGACCCACGCGATACGGCTCTCGCGGTGGTCGGCGCAGGCATCTCGGGAGCCCAGGTCGCTCTTCGCCTGGCTCGAGAGGGCCGACGCGTGATCCTCTTGTCCCGGCATGGGCTTCGGGTCAAGCAGTTCGACAGCGATCCGGGCTGGCAGGGGCCCAAGAACATGCGCGGCTTCTCACGCCTCAGCGATCCGGATGCGCGTCGGGATCGAATCCGTGCAGCGCGGCATCGAGGGTCGATGCCGCCCGAGGTTCACGCGGCGCTGCAGATCGCCTCTTCGGACGGAACGGTCGAGGTCGTCGAGAAGGCCGAGGTGGTGTCGGCGTGTGTCTCGGGCCGCGACGTCCACCTCGAGCTCGATGCAGGGAATGTCCGCGCGGATCGGGTGCTGCTCGCCACCGGCTTCCCGAGCCGTCGTCCGGGCGGGAGCTGGCTCGACGACGCGGTCGACGCGTTCCGGCTTCCCTGCGCTGCCTGCGGCTATCCAGTCGTCGACCGGGGCCTGCGTTGGCATCCGCGACTGTTCGTGACGGGAGCACTCGCGGAGCTCGAGCTCGGACCCGTCTCGCGAAACCTGTCCGGTGCGCAGCGAGCGGGAGACCGGATCGCGACGGTCGCGCGGAAGATGCAAGGGGCGAGGCGGCCGAGAGGACGCCGCTGCGGGGAGCCCGGAGCACGCGCGCGCGGGTAGGCCGAGGACGAGTCGGCAGTCGCTACGGGGGGCGGTGGAGTCGAGACGCGGCACGGGGGGCCGGCCGGTCAGGCGAGGTCGAGCCCATAAAAAACGACGTTGGGGATGGGGTTGT
>CAYYUT010000324.1:0-4769 GCA_964474935.1 uncultured Spirochaetales bacterium | reverse complement strand
GACATCTCGGTCCTCGAGATCGGGGACGACGTCTACGAGGTGATCTCCACCTGCGGCGACACCTTCCTCGGCGGCGACGATTTCGACGATCGCCTGATCGACATGCTGGCCGACGAGTTCCTCGCGGCCCGGGGCGTCAACCTCCGCAACGACCCGCGCACGCTCGAGCTCCTGAAGGTGGCCGCCGAGGACGCCAAGAAGGACCTGTCGCAGAACGACCGAACGACCATCTCGATCCCCCACGTCGCCGAGGACGCCGACGGGCATCCGATCGCGATCGAACGCGAGCTGACGAGCCAGGAGTTCTCGGCGCTGGTGAACGATCTCATCCAGCGGACGTTCAAGGTGTGCGACGAGGCGCTGCAGCAGTCGGGTCTGCTGGCCCGTGAGCTCGACGGCGTGGTGCTCGTCGGGGGACCGACCCGGCTCCCCCTGATCCGCGAGGCGGTGCAGAGCTACTTCCAGCTCGAGCCGAAGACCGACGTGGATCCGGACGTGGTGGTGGCCATGGGCGCCGCGATCCACGCGGGCGAGCTGGTCGCGCCCCAGCAGCAGGCCTTCCTGCTCGACGTGACGCCGCTCTCGCTCCAGGTCGGCGTGGTGGGAGGCCTCTGCGAGCCCGTGATCGCGCGCAACACGCCCGTTCCGATCGAGCAGACGCGGACCTTCACGACGGTGCGTGACGACCAGGAGTCGGTGAAGATCCGCGTGTATCAGGGAGAGGCCCGCCAGTCGGAGGACAACGAGCTGCTCGGTGAGTTCGAGTTCGGCGGCCTCCCGAAGGCGCCGCGGGGCGAGGTCGAGATCCACGTGACGTTCGCGATCAACAGCGATGGAATCGTGGACGTGACGGCCCGCGAGCCGAACACCGGGACCGAGGCCTCGACCCGCATCACGCTCTCGTCGGGACTGTCCGACGAAGAGATCGAAGAGATCATGCGCAAGGGCCGCACGTCGCGGGTGACGAGCGGGCCCGGCGGCGCGAACCTGACGACCGACGAGGTGGAGCTCCTTCCCGACGCCCCCGATCTCTCGGCCGAGGACGTCCAGGTGGGGCGACCGTCCGCCGTCCAGGCGGCTGCCGGGACCGACGACGAGGGCCCCTCCGCAGCCGTCGTAGCGGCGGACGCAGCCGAGCCCACCGCCGGCGACGAGCGGACGTCCTCCGCGGACCCGACGCGCTCCGAGCTCTTCGGTGAGGCCGGTGCCGATCTCGCCGACTCCGAGGACGGACCGCTCCCCGACGATCGGAGCTAGCCAGAATGGCTGCCGTCGACACCGGCACCGCGGACGCCGTCGCCGCCGAGCTCCGGGCGCTCGCCCAGATCCTCGACGAACTCGACTACTACGAGCTCCTCGAGGTGCCGAGGCAGGCCCATGCCGGTGCGTTGCGGAGCGCCTACCACGCGCGGGCGCGGAGCTTCCATCCCGACCGCCACCGCGGTGCCGACGCGCAGACCCTGGCGGCCGCCGAACGGATCGCCAAGCGGGTGGCCGAGGCCTACGCGGTGCTCCGCGATCCGCGTCGGCGCAAGCTCTACGACGAGCAGCTCGGATCCGCGGACCGGACGGGACGGCTGCGGCTGGTGGAAGGCGAGCAGCAGGCCGAGCGCCGGGTCCGCGACGAGCGGCAGGGGAGGACCCCGAACGGACGCCGCTTCGTGACCCTCGCACAGAGCGATCTCGGCCGTGGCGACGTGGAAGCAGCCGCTCGTAATCTCCAGATGGCCCTGACCTTCGAGCCGGACAACGACTTCTTCCGCGAGCAGCTCGAGCAGGTGCGCAGCCAGCTCGGCTACCGGAAGCGCCGGTAGCGCCCCGACCGGCTCTCCGTACCGACCTGCACCACTCCGGCTGCGCGCTATCCTGCGCGCGTGTCGAGGTCCACCCGCCGGACCGGTCGCGAGACCGTCCTCTGCATCTGCCTGGCGCTGCTCCTCGCCTGCGGCAACAGCGAGACCGGTTCGGCGCCGAGCAGCCCGCAGGCTCCGAGGGCGGCGGCCGGCGACGACGTGGTTCCCGCCAGCACGGAGCCCCCGCCCCGGCGTCTGGAGCGCCCCCTCCCCGCCTTCGAAGGCTTCACCCTCGACGGGGACAAGCTGTCGGCCCGGAGCATGCTCGGGCGGCGTCTGCTGCTCTTCGTCTTCAACCCGGACGTGAAGGTCTCGGATTCGGTGGCGGAGGTCGTGCAGGAGATCGCGCCGCTCGAGGGCGACCACAACTTCAGGATCCTCGGGATCGGAACCGGCGCGAGCCGCGAGGCGATCGAGGCGTTCCGGAGCAAGCACGGTCTCGGATTCCCGGTGATCGACGATTCGAGCGCCCGGATCGCCAACCGCCTGCAGATGCGGGTGCCGGTGGCGCTCGCGGGCGCCGACGCCGAGGGCTACGTGCTCTTCAGCTTCGCCGTTCCCGAGACGGCCAACGACGTCCGCGACTTCCTCGGCCGTGAGATCCGAGACAAGCTCCGGCTCCCGACGGACGCTTCGGGCCTGTTCCCGATGCTCGGCGAGAAGCCGCTCGCTCCCGCCCTCGAGGGCATCGACCTCGACGGACAGCGACACGACCTCGCCGCTCTGCGAGGCGAGCCGGTCGTCCTGGTCTTCTTCCTCCATACCTGTCCACACTGTCACAACGCGCTCCGCTTCATGAAGTCGGCCCTGCCCCGGATCCCCGAGGAGAAGCGCCCAACGATCCTCGGGATCTCGCTCCTGGATCAGGCCTACGCCGTCAGGGAGCGGATGCGCGCCGACGGACTCGACTTCCTCCCGATCCTGCTCGATCGCGAACGCGAGCTCGCCGAGCGCTACGGCGCGACCCGAGGTGTTCCCGAGATCGTGTTGATCGACGCCGACGGTCGCATCGACTTTCGGAGCACGGGATGGGACGAGGAGCGCGATCCGGCACTCTTCCGGATGCGCCTCGCGAAGCTCGCCGGGACGCCGGTGCCGATGTTGCTTCACGCCAGCGGCTACAGCGGCAACCAGTTCTGTGCGGTGTGCCACGAGGATCAGCAGACGACCTGGGAGCTCACGAACCACGCGTTCGCCTTCGACACCCTCGTCAGGCACGCGGCCGACCGCGATGGCGAGTGCGTCTCCTGCCACGTGGTCGGCTACGGCGAGGCGGGTGGCTACGACCTCGCGAGCCGGAAGAGCCATCTCGAGGACGTGGGATGCGAGACCTGCCACGGGCGCGGCGGCCCCCATCTCTCGCCCGGGCACGTCGCCGGCGGCGACTATGAGCAGGTGTGCATCACGTGCCACGACCAGAAGCACTCGCTCGGCTTCGAGTACAGCGAGTTCGTTCCGAAGGTGTCGCACGCTGCCAACGCCCACCTCGTAGATCTCTCGCTCGCAGAGAAGCAGGCGTTGCTGGCCGAGCGCGGCAAGCAGAAGAAGTCGGTGCTGCCGACCGACGCCGACTACGTCGGCTCCGAGGCCTGCCGCAGCTGCCACGAGGCCGAGTTCGAGACCTGGGCGTCCAATCCCCATGCGAAGGCCGGCGTGAGCCTGGCGGCCGCGGGCGAATCGGCGAACGGGGACTGTCTGACCTGTCACACCACGGGATACGGCAGCGAAGGCGGATTCCCGCCCAGCGCCACCCTCGCCGACCACCCCGACCTCGGCCGGGTGGGCTGCGAGTCGTGCCACGGCCCGGGAGGAGCGCACGTCGCGGCCGACGCACCCAAGCGCGGAACCATCACGTCGCTCGGAGACAAGTGCGACTCGTGCGTGATCCTCCAGATCTGCGGCAGCTGCCACGACGAGGCAAACGACCCGGGCTTCGAGTTCGTGGTGCAGGAGAAGATCGATCGGATCCGCCACGGCACGATCGAGGCCGGTACGGGCAAGCCGAAGTCGGCACGCCATCGCGACGAGCTCCCGCCCAGCGCATGGGCCGGGGCGCTCGAGCACGCCTGGCAGAGCCTCGAGCCGTCGGGCTGATCCAAGCGGGCGGGCGACCGGGGGACACTGTGGACCGATCCGACCTCGACGAGGCCCGCGAGATCCTCGGTGCCACGCGCGAACTCCTCGCCGAACTGGCCGAAGAGGGCTTCGAGGTTCCGCCGCTCCCTGTCGACGCCGCAGCGGACACCGCCGAGAGCCGCCACGCACCCGGCCACCAGCACCGCGCAACGGACTCGGCCCGTGCCACATCGCCCCCTCCGGCGCCCGCGCCCCGAGCCGACGCCGTCGCGCCCCCACCGACCGCGCAAGCCGCCCTGCTCGACACCCCCCACCCGTGGCCCGAGCGACTGACTCTCGAGCAGGTGCGCGAAGTGCTCGGCGACTGCACGCGTTGCGGACTCGCCGCAGGGCGCACCCAGATCGTGTTCGGGGACGGCGACCCCGACGCCGACCTCATGTTCATCGGGGAGGGACCGGGCGAACAGGAAGCCCTGCGCGGCATCCCCTTCTGCGGCCGTGCCGGCGAGCTCCTCACGAGCATGATCGAGAAGGGGCTCGAGATCCCACGAAGCTCGGTCTACATCTGCAACGTGGTCAAGTGTCGCCCCCCCGGAAACCGCACCCCCCTGGTCGACGAGATCCAGGCCTGTCGGGCGTTCCTGGACGGGCAGATCGACGCGGTACGCCCTCGCGCCATCGTCGCGCTCGGCAAGCCCGCTGCGGGCACCTTGCTCGGCAAGGAGGTCGCCATCACCCGCATCCGGGGCATCTGGCACGAGTATCGGGGCATTCCGCTCATGCCCACCCTGCACCCGGCCTTCCTGCTCAGCGCGGGGCTGTTCGCGGCGATGCTGATCC
>CAYYUT010000323.1:0-4804 GCA_964474935.1 uncultured Spirochaetales bacterium | reverse complement strand
CCGGGTCGGGCGTGGCGGTGAACGAGAGATCGAATCCGAAGGGCGCGCCCGAGAAGATGCCGGCTCCGTTTCCCTCCTCGGCGGTGTGATCGCCGCTGTCGGGGAACGAGTCGAACTCGAGTCGGCTGTCCCAGTTGTTCGCGTCCGCGCGGAAGCGGGCCTCGACCCGGGTCTCGTCGTTCGGCTGGAGCGCGCTCGCGCCTCCGAGCGAATCGAACAGGATCGGGTCGGCGCTCGCGGCCGACGCCGCGAGCATGAGCAGGCCGACCGCGGCGAGCCCCGAGACATCCCGGAATACCGGGCGAACGGCTTCGAGTATCCACCCCGTCACGAGAGTCTTCCCCCCACGCCACAGGCTCGCCGAGCGATCCCGGTGGCGCTGTCGTCGTCACCGCGCGAACACCGGGCGACCTCTCGCTCGGGGCGGGTGACGGATTCGCACGTGCATGGGAGGAGGCGGCGGACACACGAGTGGCCGCATCCCTTCCCATGGGTCCCCCGAGACGAAGCAATCGACATGCCGATCCTTCACCAGTCGGCGTCGCTGCGAAAAACGAGCCATTCCGCTCGGGTCGGGAGCGCGCCGGATGTGCGCACGTCCGGATCCGCGGAGGACTGGGAAGTGCGGTACCAGGATCCGGAAAACCTTTCGCTTTCGCGTTGGATTCGTGGTGTGTCGTTCCGGGACACGGCGTGCAGGCAGATCAGGTTGTTAGGTCAGTCCGGGACGCACGCAGCGAACGCCGCACCCGGCCGGAAGTGGAAGCTGGAGGTCGAGCGGAGGTAACGGAAGCCGAGCTTGGCGTAGACGTTGATGCTCCCCACCGTGGCGGCCTGGGTCTCGTTCTCCATCCAGGCGGCGTCGAGGGGTCGTTGGCGGATCATCTCGCGCTGGATCGCCGTGAACAGTCCGGTGAACTCGGGAAGGGTCGCTCCGAGGCCTCGTCCGCACACCTTTTCGCCCGACCACGCCGACACGTCCGGCAGCTCGAGCATCGAGATGAAGGCGACGACCTCGCTTCCGTCGAATGCGAGCAGTGCGGCGTCGGCCCACTCGCCGCGCATCACCCGGGTGGTCCACTCGGAGTAGATCTGGCGGGCGCGCGCGTGTGGCAGGCTCAGATCGAAGACCAACGGACCGCGGTCGAAGGCGTCGCCTCCCCAGTCTGCCAGCCGCTTCCAGGCGTCTTCGGGAAGGGCGGCGAGGGCGTTGCGGTCGCAGACCTCGATCCTCCGCTCGGCGGATGGGTCGGCTGCGTGGTCGGCGCCGGTGAGCGGACACATCCACGAGACCTGGGTGTCGACCCAGCGTCCGCCCGCCTCCTGTGCGGACCAGGCCGCCTCCCGGTCGCGCGACGAGCAGCGGGCCGCGAGATGCTCCCAGCCGGCGTCGCGCGCCCTGGCCACGCCGGCCCGGTAGAGCGCGGCGAGCGCGAGCGCGCGCGCCGGAGGGTCGTCCGTCGCGACCGGCGGATCGATCCGGGCCATGCGCAGGCCGAAGTGGCGCGACTCGAAGGGACGTTCGGCCAGACGCAGAGCCGCGCGCGGGCGGCCGTCCTCGAGCACCACCAGGCAGGCGATGCGACCATCGGCAACGCGCCAGCGTTCCCGATGCAGTGCGGCGGCCGCGCCGCCGCGTGCAGCGATCGGCCGGAAGTTCGCGTATTCGAGGTGGGGTTCCTCGGCAAGGAGCGTCTCGAGCGCCGCCTCGAGAGCCTCGCCGGTCGCCTCGATGACCTGCCACGACACGGCCGCAGTATACGGGCCGCCTTCCGGCGCGAGAAGCGCATCGAGAGCGGCCCGGGGCCGACGAAGCCAACCGCGACTGTCGCGATCGTGGCTGGGACGAGCAAGAGCGCGGTCGGGAACTTCACCCCGTGCTGGAAGTCGAGGAGGAGTCCGGCCACTCCCCCGGCGGCGAGCCGCAGGCCGCGATCCTCGGGACGGGTCGCCCCGGCCGCGAAGAGCAGCCCGGCGGATTCATGGACCGGGCGCCCGTTCTGGCTGCTGGCGTCCCGGTGTCGCATCGTCACGAAGCCTGCGGAAGGTGTCGCAGGAGATCTCGACGAAGCGTCGCGGATCCAGCTGGGGGCGCCAGCCCGGCCCATCCGGACGGGCGGCGAAGGCGCGGTTCAGACCCGCGCGGTCGAGGAGCACGAACAGGCTCGCGCCCGGCCAGAGCCGACAGATCGTTCCGGCGACATGGGCGTTGTCCTCGAGGCCCGGGCTCCAGAGCAGCAGCTCGGCACGCGGCCTCCCGCCGAGGCCGCCGGTCGCATCGAACTCCTCGAGCGGGACCCGGCGGATCGCGCCTCTGCCGACCTGCTCGAGTTGGGGCGCGACGAACAGCCAATCGAGGCCATACTCGGCGCGGTGGTCGAGCCAGACGGCGCCGCCCGGTGGTGGCGTGTCGCCGACCGCACGGATCGCGATCGCGACGGCCGATTCGGGCAGGCGCGCGAGCCCGCTCGCCGAGAAGTAGAGCCAGCCGAGCAGCCCGAGCCCCGCGGCCAGCGCGGCCGCCCGCCCCGGCCGCCCTTCCCAGGCGCGCGCCGGCAGGATCGACAGCGCCCCGGCAGCGGCGACGCAGAGGATCGAGGGTACGAAGAGATTACGGAGGAGCGATGCGCGGTCGTAGGCCGACGCGAGCGTTCCCGGGAGCAGGCAGAATCCGAGCACGAGCAGCAACGCCCGACTTCCCGACGAACGCGCGGCGTGCCGCAGCGCCGCGAGCAGACCCACCGTGGCGAGCGCCGTCGCCACCGGCTCGAGCAGCGAATCGCTCCACAACCGGATTGCGGTTCGCGGCGTGGCGAAGGGCGCGAGCAGCGCACCGAGCGCCACGTCGAGCGGCCCGCCCGCGCCGCTGTTCCAGTAGCCCTGCGGGCCCGGAGGATCGAAGGGGTCGCGCTGGCCGAGCAGGATCGATTCGAGCAGCAGCCAGGCCCCGTTCCGGTCGACGTAGAGGGCCGACATCTCACCGATCTCGTCGGGCCCCGGGAGCGAGGGGGCCGCCGCCGCGGCGAAGGCCAGGGTCGCGGCCAAGAGCGCCACCGGGCGCGGGCGCGGGCCGCGCGCCAGCCGCCCGGCCGTCACCAGACCGCCGAATGCCAACAACGGATAGAGATAGGCCGACATCACGCACAGACCGGCGATGCTCGCGAGCGCGAGCAGGCTGGCCTCGGAGGCGGTCGCGACGAAGGCGCCGAGCAGGAGGAGCAGCAGGGTCCCGAGTGCCGTCATCATTCCGAACGGCGAGGGGCTCGTGCAGAGCGAGAGGGCGAAGGGCGAGAACAGGAAGGCCGCAACGCCCACCGGGGCGAGCTCGGCCCGGACCCAGACCGCCACCAGTCCTCCGAGCGCGAGCCCCGTCACGGCGAGCCAGAAGAAGTGCATGGACTGCACCGCGGCGAGGAGCTCGGGGCCCGAGGCCGGAAGCCCGGGGACCCCGAGGAGCACCATGTAGATCTGCGAGATCCCCGGCTGCCCGCGCGTTCCGAAGAGCTCCTGCTCGCCCTGGAGCGCCCGCTCGAGCCACCGATGGCTCTCCCACAGATCGACCATGCTGGCCGCGAGCGGGCTGCCGATCGAGGGGAGGGCTGCGAAGACGAGCCAGACGAGAACGACCCCCAGGCAGGCGAGGGCGGGCGGGCTCGCGAGGTGTTCGCCACAGGCGCGGCGCCGGGGCGCGAGCGCGAGGGCCCCGAGCGTCAGGGCCGGCACCACCGCGCCGAGAACGTAGAGCGATGCGGCGACGGGGCCGGTCGGTGGGCGGGTCGCGAGCCAGATGAGCAGCGCCAGCGAGCTGGCGGTCGCGAGCCAGGCGGACCAGGGTCCGGCTGCGAGCGAAGGCGCGGTGCGCGTGGCCCGCCGGACCGTGCGAAGAGGCGAGCCCACGGGCCCGCTCATCACCAGGAGGACCGCTCCCGCGGCGAGGCTCGCGATCCGGCCGAGGACCCAGAGCGCCGGAACCCCGGGGAAGAGTCGACCCAGGAGTCCCGCTTCGGGCTGCGGCCAGGCGAGGCTCCGACCCGCCGGGGCGAGCCATGTCGCGACCGCATAGGCGCAGAGCAGGACCATGCCCGCGACCCTCGCGAGGCGGCGCCGGCTCACGAGCCTGGGCACCCGAGGGACGCCGCCCTCGTGGGGGGGCCCGACCCTCGCGCGCGGGTGCTCCGTCTCCGTCCGAAGTTGGCAGGGCTTCTCGTCCCGAGGCCCGCGGGGGCGTTCGTGCGCACGGCGCGGTCGAGTCTGCCACAGGCGGCCGCAGGCCCGCAGGCCAGGCCGCGGCTGCACTCCGATCTGTCGGCGCACCCCCCGGCGACCGCTTTTGGTGTAACATGAATCGCCCGTTCGACCCCGCTCCGAGGATCCTGCCCATGCCCAACCGTTGCCTCTGGCTTCGTCGTGTCGTGTCCGTCATGGCGTTGCTGGTCGCCGCGCTGGCTCCCGCGAGCCCCCGCGCATCGTTCACCGATGTGACCGTCGCCGCCGGTGTCGACTATCAGCAGTACGTGATCCCCGACCCGTTGGTGATCCTCGGCCCCGAATACATGAACGGAGGTGCGGCGGCGGGCGACGTCGACGGTGACGGCTGGACCGATCTCTTCGTCACCCGCTACGACGGACACGATCTGCTCTTCCGGAACCAGGGCGACGGCACCTTCGCAGACGTCACGGCGAGCTCCGGACTCGACGCCTGGGTCCTCCGGTCGAACGGGGCTGGCTTCGCCGACATCGACAACGACGGCGATCTCGATCTCTACGTGACCACCCACGAGGACACCCGCTTCTACCTGTTCGT
>CAYYUT010000322.1:1116-4832 GCA_964474935.1 uncultured Spirochaetales bacterium | reverse complement strand
GCGATGGGCTGTTGATGCGACTAGCGGAAGGGAGGCGGAAGAGAAGCACCCCAAGAGCCGCGACCTCTCGTCGCTTCGCCTGCTCGGGACCGTGGGTGAGCCCATCAACCCGGAAGCCTGGATCTGGTACCACGACGTGATCGGGGGCAAGCGTTGCCCGATCGTCGACACCTGGTGGCAGACCGAGACGGGCGGGATGATGATCGCACCGATTCCGGGCGAGGTGCCGACCAAGCCGGGGTCGGCGACGATCCCGTTCCCCGGCATCGAGGCCGACATCCTCGACCAGGACGGCGAGCCCGTGAAGTCGCCCAACGGTGGATTCCTGGTGATCCGCAAGCCGTGGCCCTCGATGCTCCGCGGCATCTGGGGCGATCCGAAGCGCTTCAAGAAGACCTACTGGAGCCACTACGGAAAGCGCCCCATCTACTTCGCGGGCGACGGGGCCCACCGCGACAAGTCCGGCTACTTCTGGATCATGGGGCGCATCGACGACGTCATGAACGTCTCGGGGCATCGGATCGGCACGATGGAGGTCGAGAGCGCCATCGTGTCGCACGCCGACGTGGCCGAAGCGGCCGTGGTGGGCCGGCCCGACGACATCACCGGCACCGCCATCGTGGCCTTCGTCACCCCCAAGGGCGGATCGCGTGGAACGCGGGGACTCGCCAAGAAGCTTCGGGAGCACGTGACGCACGAGATCGGGGCCATCGCGAAGCCCGCCGACATCCGCTTCACCGACGCCCTGCCGAAGACGCGCTCGGGGAAGATCATGCGCCGACTCCTGCGGGACATCGCCTCCGGCAAGGCGACGATCGGCGACACCAGCACCCTCGAGGACTACAGCGTCCTGGCCCGACTGCGCGAGTCGGAAGAGAGCTAGCCGATTCCGTCCTCGAGCAGGGCGCGCACGGCGGGGTTCGCGGCCTCGACGCGCACCAATCGCTCCCGCCCACGCTCCACCATCGGATGCGGGTGGGACACGATCGCGTCCGCGTAGCTCGGCCGATTGCGAAGCGCCTCCCAGTAGGCGGCGCAGGCGGGACGGCGGCCGCCGGCCACGAACCGGTCCAGGCTCTCCACCTGGGCCAGTCGCTCGAAGATCACCATCCATCCGACGTCCGCCAGGCTGAAGGCGTCCCCCAGGATCCAGGGGCCGCCGCACTCGGCGAGCCGCGCCTCGAGCGCGTCGAGGTGCCGCCCCATCTCGCGCTGGCTCTTCCGGAGGACTTCCGGGATCCGCGGGAGCGCCGCCATGCGCTCGAGCCCGAAGAGCTTGAGCGCGAGGAACATCACGGGCCGACGCTTGTCGAAGTGGAAGAGCAGGCCTTCGAGGATCCGAATCGTCGGGATGTCACCGATCATCGTCGCGAAGAGCGGAAAGGTGAGGCCCGCCGCCGCGTTGCCCGCACTCAGGTGCGCCTCGCCCACCGGGTCCTTCGTGATCGACGAGCGGTCGATCCAGCGCTCCATCGTTTCACGCTCGGCCGGGTCGTCGGGAACGAGCGACGGGGTTCCAGCGGGCGCACGGGAGGCCGCATAGCGGATCTGCTCGTGCGACTCGTAGATCGGGTGGCCATGATGCACGAGGACGGGAACCGTCCCACCCGGATTCACCGCCAGGAAGCGGCGACCGAGCGTCTCGTAGGATCCGGTCTCGACGAGGTCGATCGGATGGCTCGCGTAGCGGATGCCGAGCTCGGCGAGGCATACGCGGGTCTTCATCGAGCAGAGCGAGAAGGCGTTGTGGTAGAGCTCGAACTCGTGCTGGTGGGGCAGAAGGATCTCGTCGCGGTACCCGGGCGGCATCGGGCGGGTACGCCGTCTCGACTTCTCGAAGGCCCACCACCCGACCCCCGCGCCCGCTCCGAGCAGGGCCAGGATCGTCGCCGGCCCGGCCGCGACCACCGACGGGATCACGGCCGGTACGAGGCCACGGCCCGATCGAAGGCGGGTCGTGCCGTGCAGCGCTCCGTCCAGGCGGGGAAGCGGGGCCAGGGGGAGAGGTCGACGCCCGCCTGGAGCAGACGGTTCGCGGTGACCACCCACGAGACGTCGGCCAGGCCGTAGGCGCTCCCGGAGAGCCAGTCCGACGCCCGGAGCGCCTCGTCGAGCGTGCCGAGCGTCTCCTCGAGCTCCCGTTCGGCCCGGGAGACCCGCTCCTGCCATGCGGCTCCGTTCGCCGCGTAGTCGCGCAGGAACGAGACGAGCTCGCCGTTCGGATGCTCGGCGGCGTAGAGCTCGAGCTCGCTGGCCTCGACCTTGCGGAAGGGCCGGAATAGACGCTCGTGCGAGAGCACCTTGATCGTCGACTGGAAGGCGCTCGACGCATCGATGAGCGCATCCATCCGCGTGCGTTCACCCGGATCGTCCGGCTGCAACGACACGTCAGGGAACTGCTCGTCGAGATACCTCAGGATGTCGTTCGACTCGATCACGACCTGGCCGACGTGCACGAGCGTCGGGACGACGCCGTTCGGATTGATCCGCACGTAGTCGCTGGTGACGTGCTCATTGGCCGGCAGGTTCAGGTGATGGCTCTGCCAGGCGAGGCCCTTCTCTTCGAGCGCGAGCCGGACGCGCTGCGAACAGTTGGACAACACGAAGTGGAACAGATGCAGACCCTTCATCGAAGGCACGTCGGGGTGGTCGCTCGTGTGGAAGGCCATCGGGTGCTCCTCGCATCCGGCTCGATGGAGAGCCGGCCGCGGTGTCGTCGCCTCACGGAGAACGAGTCAGGCGATCTCCCCTTCGTCGGAGGGTGGCGCGACCCCGCCGAGGAACAGGAACTCGATCGCGCGGGTATGCGCGGCGACGGCGGCTGGCTCGGTCGGATCGATGCCCGAGACGCGTTTGCACTCCTCGGCCTGATGGAAGATGGCGTCCACGGCGCCGACGAGGGCGTATACGAAGTGCAGGGGATCGACGTCGCCGGGCAGGTGGCCGATCTGCTGATAGGACTCGACGATCGGGCGCACGCTGTCGAAGAGTGGCTTGACGAAGCGGTCGACCATCCAGCGCATGCGTGGACCACCGCGTTTGCCCTCGTCGTGCATCAGGCGGACGAACTCGGGATTGGCCGCCACGAAGGCGACGTGTGCCTGGATCAGCGAGCGCAGTTGGACGCGCGGCCCGCCGCGGGCGGCCTCTGCGATCAGTCCGTCGAGCCCCTCGCGCAGCTCGGCGAAGGCTCGTTCGACTGCTGCGCGCCAGAGCTTGGGCTTGCCGCCGAAGTGGTACTGCAGGAGCCCGAGGGGCACTCCGGCGCGCGACGCGATGTCGCGGGTGGTGGCGCCGTCGAAGCCGAGCTGTGAGAAGGCCGCCAGGGCCGCGCGCAGGATGCGCTCGCGGGTCTCGGCGACCGATCCCTCGGCGCCGGACGCCCCCGGACGCCTCGTGCGGGCCCGCCCGGAGGGCACCGGGCGAATCGCCTTCTCGGTGCGGTTGGCCATTCGGTGGTGGCTCCCTTCCTGAGGGCCTGGATGCGGGCCCGGACGACCGGTCGCGCGCGGAGGTCGGCGTGCTCCCCGCAGAGGCGCTGCACGTTCCGCAGCACCCGTCGGCGAGCGATTTGATCAAACGACCAAACCCAGCGTAGGGCCACGAGGAGGGTCGTGCAAGCCCAGCCGCACGCAGAGAGGCCCTTCGAAGGCGAACGGACCGGGCGAGCGGACGGCGAGCCGGATCCAGCATCCGCCGGAGTCCTTCGAGCTGAC
>CAYYUT010000322.1:0-1106 GCA_964474935.1 uncultured Spirochaetales bacterium | reverse complement strand
CCCCCCCCCCCTGCGCGCCCGTTCTACGCCTACGGCCCGGGGCGCGCGGCCGGCGCCCCGGGACGGGGCCGCCGGGCAGGCGGCGAGATCGAGACGAGCCGGCGACGCCGGCGGCGGTCGCGACGATCAGCTGGCGAGGTCGGGCGGATTGCTCGAGCGACGCCCCTCGATCCACCGGCCGGGCGCCACGGCGGTCAGCTCCACCAGCTCGCCGAGTTCCGGACGTTCGCCCTCGATCGGTCCCCCCGTGAGCTGCGCGTAGATGGCGCGGATCACACCCTTGTGGACCACCAGCAAGGCCGACGCGCCTCGAGCCGCGAGAAGGCTCTCGAGCCCCCGCCCGACGCGGGCCGCGAAGTCGCGTCGGCTCTCGCCTTGCGGATACTGGAAGTCGGCGCTCCCCTTCTCCCAGTCCTCGGCCAGGATCGGATCCCTCGCCTGGATCTCCTCCCGCGTGAGGCCTTCCCACCGCCCGAAATCGACCTCGCGGAAGTCGGGCTCGACCCGCACCGCCGCCCCCGGCGAGACGATGCCGGCCGACCGCCAGGCCCGCCGCAGGGGGCTCGCCATGACGAGGTCGAAGCGTTCGCGCCCGACACGGGCGGCCACCGCGCGCATCTGGGCACGGCCTTCGCGGGACAGATCGACGTCGGTCGTTCCGAAGAAACGGATGCTCGACTGGCCTTCCGTCTCACCGTGACGGACCAGCACGATGCGCCGGAGCGTCGGGCCGGGCGCGGGAACGCTGGCGTCGGATCGGGCCATGGAACCTCCTGGCGGAGGCAGCGCCCCGCTCGAGCGCAAACATCGGGAACGCCCGCATCGGAGTCAATCCCATCGCGGCCGCGAGACGCGCCTCGGCGACGCTCTGATAGACTCGTGCGCCGGGGGGAATCCGAACGCATGACCCAGATCGCGCGCGTGATCGCACTGCTGCTGATCCTCGGGGGCGGCGCCGTGGTGCTCGGCCTGTCCCGATTCGAATCCGATCCGCCCGAGCTGGCGAGATGGTCGTGATCCCCCACGATCGGCCTCGCGAGCTCATCGCCGACACAGAGGCGGCCTTTCTCTACGTGCTGTCGCTGGACGGCGCGAGCCGCACGCCC
>CAYYUT010000321.1:0-4835 GCA_964474935.1 uncultured Spirochaetales bacterium | reverse complement strand
CCTTGGTCGCGGTGCGGGGCTCCCCCTCGGCGGTTCGAACCTGGTCGATCAGCGCCTCGAGCGCGGCGGTGTTACGGCACTTTACCTTGAGCACGAGCGTGTGCTGGCCCGTGACGTGGTGCGATTCGAGCACATCGTCGCGCAGCACCAGATCGCGCTGGAATGCGGCGATGTGGGTCGGGTGGGCGAGCGACACCCCGATGAAGGCGGTGATGTCCTTCCCGAGCTTGCGACCATCGAGGATGGCCGCGTAGCCCTGGATCACTCCGGCCTCCTCGAGCTTGTGGATCCGCTCGAGGACCGACGAGGCCGAGAGCCCCACCTTCTCGCCGATGGCGGTCAGCGGCAGCTTGCAGTTCTCCTGCAGCAGGTCGAGGATTCCGTGGTCGATCGAGTCGATGTCGAGGGATCTCAGCTCCACACGCGCCTCCCGGTTCGCCTCCGCTCGTGCGTCCCGCTCGTCGCCGGCGCCGCACGTGTTTCGTTCGCCTGACACGCTGCGTGCCCCGGACGCGGTCCTCGCGCCGAGCCCGCTCCCTGCGCCGAACACGATTCGGCCTGGGGCCGTTTCGGCTCGGACTGCATTCGCGGATGTCGCCTACCCGCCCACCTGATCGAGGGAATGCCGCGCTGCTCCGAACGAAACGCTGGACAGCGCCACAGCGGCAAACTTCTTGAGGTGAAGTACTGGCTAGACCAAACGAATACACCATGTCCGCCGGTGCGCGTCAAGCCGCGGGCGTCCGCCGCGCGAAGGAAGGAAACGATCCCCCAGGGGGCGATCCGGGCTGGTCGAGGATCTCGCGCAGGCGGGCGGGATGGTTGGTGAACAGGCCGCTCACGCCGAAACGGAGGTAGCGCTCCATTTCGGACGCCTCGTCCACGGTGAAGACGTGCACCGCGAGGCCGTCGGCTCGGGCCTCGGCCACGAGTTCGAACGTGGCGACGGTCGCTTCCGGATGCAGCGATTCGGCGCCGAGCGCGTGGGCCCGCTCGAGCGCCCGCTCGGCGTGACGGCGCGAGACGAGCAGGCCGATCCGGGCCTCGGGCTCGATCCGGCGCAGCTCCGCGAGGGCCGGATCCCAGAACGAGGAGAAGAGCGTCCGGTCCAACAGACCACGCGCCCTCACCGCCGCCACGGCCCCGGCCACCAACGAGCCGAAGCGCGGATGGCTCCCGAACTTGAGCTCGAGATTGAAGGCGATCCTGGAGCCGAAGGCGTCGAGCGCCTCGTCCAACGTGGCGACCGGCCCGCCACCGCCGAGGTCGAGCGAGCGCAGGGCCTCGAGCGGGGTCTCCACCACCGGTTGCCCGGCGAGCTCGCGGTCGTGCACGAGAACGATCGCCTCGTCCGCGGTCGGGTGGAGATCGGTCTCGATCATGTCGGCCCGTTGGCGGCAGGCGAGCTCGAAGGCTTCGAGCGTGTTCTCGGGGGCGTCGGCCGAGGCCCCGCGATGGGCGATCACGAGCGGGCGACGACCCGACACGACCCTAGCGCGGGCCCGGTACGGTCTCGGCCCGCCAGCCGCGCGCGCGCTCGACCGCCCGTTTCCAACCCGCGTAGAGCTCTTCGCGGCGGGCCGTTTCCATGCGCGGCTCGAACAGGCGGCCGCCCTCCGAGGTGGCGCGCTCGAGCTCGCGCCGGTCGCCCCAGAACCCGCCCGCCAGCGCGGCGACGGCCGCGGCGCCGAGCGCGGTGGTCTCGAGCATGGCCGGGCGCTCCACCGCGACGCCGAGGATGTCGGCCTGGAACTGCATCAGGAAGTCGTTCTGGGCCGCCCCGCCGTCCACCCGCAGACGGCTCAGATCGATGCCCGAGTCGGCCACCACGCACTCGGCGACGTCCCGACTCTGATAGGCGATCGACTCGAGGGTGGCGCGCACGATGTGCTCTCGCGTGGTGCCGCGGGTCAGCCCGACGAGTGCGCCCCTTGCACTCTCGTCCCAATAGGGCGCGCCGAGTCCGACGAAGGCCGGCACGAGGTACACGCCACCGGTGTCGTCGACGCTCCGGGCCAGCGAATCCGTCTCGCCGGCGTTCCGCACGAGTCCGAGCCCGTCGCGCAGCCACTGCACGGCGGCTCCGGTGACGAAGATGCTGCCCTCGAGGGCGTAGTCGATTCCCTCGGGCCCTCCCCACGCGATGGTCGTCACCAGGCCGTGCTTCGAGACGGGCGCCTCGCGCCCGGTGTTGAGGAGCAGGAAGGAACCGGTGCCGTAGGTGTTCTTGGCGCGGCCCGGCTCGAAGCAGGCCTGGCCGAAGAGTGCGGCCTGCTGGTCGCCGGCCATGCCCGCGATCGGAATCGGGGCCCCCAACCACTCGGGATCCGCTTCGCCGAACACCCCGCTCGTCGGCCGCACCTCGGGCATCATCTCGCGCGGGATGTCGAGCTCGGCCAGCAGCAGGTCGTCCCAGTCGGCCTCGTGGATGTTGTAGACGAGGGTGCGTGACGCGTTCGAATACTCGGTGGCGTGGACCCTCCCCTTGGTGAGCCCATGGAGGAGCCAGCTGTCGACGGTTCCGAAGGCGAGCTCTCCCCGCTCGGCGCGCTCCTGGGCTCCCGGCACGGCATCCAGGATGAACCGGATCTTGGTCGCCGAGAAGTAGGCGTCGATCACCAGGCCCGTTCGCCGGCGCACCTCGTCCTCGAGCCCTCGCGAGCGAAGCGCCTCGCAGATGGGTGCGGTCTGCCGCGACTGCCAG
The DNA here is from genome assembly GCA_964474935.1 of uncultured Spirochaetales bacterium. Taxonomy (GTDB): domain Bacteria; phylum Myxococcota_A; class UBA9160; order UBA9160; family JAFDDA01; genus CAYYUT01. Next base: position 2,131 of record CAYYUT010000321.1, on the reverse strand, counting down.
ACGATGGCGCGATGGATGGGCTCGCCCGTCCGGCGATCCCAGACCAGAGCGGTCTCGCGTTGGTTGGTGACGCCGATCGCCGAGATCTCGCTCGGCGCGATGCCGGCGCCGGCGAGCACGCCGCGCGCGGCCGCCCGCTGGCTCTCACAGATGTCCGCCGGATCGTGCTCGACCCAGCCCGGTTGCGGGAAGTGCTGCGGAAACTCGTGCTGGTCGATGGCGACCACCCGACCGTCCCGGTCGAACAGGATCGCGCGGGAGGAGGTGGTGCCCTGATCGAGCGCGAGCACGTAGGACACGGGTCAGGCGTTCTCCGCAGGCCCGGACTCGTCGAAGAGCGCTGCCACGAACTCCTCGGCCCGGAACTCGCGCAGGTCTTCGATGCCCTCCCCCACCCCGACGAACTTGACCGGGATGCCGAACTCGTCGGCGAGGCCGACGATCACACCGCCCTTGGCCGTCCCGTCGAGCTTCGTGAGGGCGATCGCGGTCACCCCCGTCGCGTCGGTGAAGAGGCGCGCCTGCGAGAGCGCGTTCTGGCCCGTGTTGGCATCGAGGACCAGGAGCGTCTCGTGCGGCGCCGACTCCACCTCGCGACCGATCACCCGGCAGATCTTCGAGAGCTCCTCCATCAGCGGCTTCTTGGTCTGGAGGCGACCGGCGGTATCGATGATCGCCACGTCGGCGCCGCGCGACTTCGCGGCCTTGAGCGTGTCGAAGGCGACCGCGGCCGGGTCGCCTCCCGCCTGCGAAGCGATCACGTCACAGCCGACCCGCTCGCCCCAGACGCCGAGCTGCTCGATGGCGGCGGCCCGGAAGGTGTCGCCCGCACCGAGGATCACCTTGCGGCCGAGCGCGGCGTGCCGCGCGGCGAGCTTCCCGATGGTGGTGGTCTTGCCGGAGCCGTTGACTCCGACCACCAGCACCACGTGGGGCGCCTGGCCAGTCTCGAAGTGACGGCCCTCCGCGACCTCGACGGATGCGAGCTTCTCGGCGATGTGGTGGCGAAGCACGTCGCGCACCTGGGTGGCGTCCCCACCGGACGCCTCCTTGCGCACCACCTGCAGCAGGCGGTCGGCGGTCTGGACACCGAGATCGGCGCTGAAGAGCAGCGCCTCGAGATCGTCGAGCAGCTCGGTGTCGACCGTCCGTCCGCGGAGCACCTTCTCGATCCGGCCGACGAAGGCCTCGCTCGTCCGGCGCAGCCGCTCGCCGAGACGCACCCGCGGACGCGCCGCCACCGGTGCCGGCTCGGGCTCGGGCGCAACCGCCGGTTCGGGCTCGGGCTCGGGCTCCACCACCACCGGCTTGGGCGCCGCCACCGGCGCCGGCTCGGGCTCGGGCGCAACCGCCGGTTCGGGCTCGGGCTCCGCGGCGACCATGGGAGATCGAGGCAGGACGGGTGGCTCGGGGAGGCTCTCGGGCTCCGAGACGGGTGCGGTCACCGCGATCGCATCGTCTCGCCCGCTGGCCGACTCGGCCTCGACCTCGGGAGCCGGCTCCGCCGTCGGCGGGATCTCCGCGGGAGGCGTCGGCCGCACCAGCGCATACACGCCCGCCACCACCAACGGCAGGGCGAGTGCAGCGAGTGCCAGAGGAAGGGGATGTGCGCGTGCCAGAGCCAGGATGGGCTCGAGGAGCTGGTCGATCGGGGCCGGTTGCATGGCGCGGCAGGATACCAGCTTCCCCGTCACCAAACTATCACCGGGCGGCCCTTGCAGCTTCACCGAGCGCGCCTAGATTGCGCGCTCGATGAGGCCCTACGAGCCGCCCCGACAATCCCCGCGACGCGGCCGCCGCGCGGTCCCGCGCCTCGAGGAACGCGCGACCGAGTCCGGTCTGCGCGTGTCTTCCGCCTGGTTCGAGGTCTGGGACGAACATGCGCGCGAAGCCCGCGACTGGGCGCGAGAGCTCAGCCGTTCGCGGCCTGGGCCTCGTCCCGACCGTGGATCTCGACCGACACGAGAGTCGAAACGCCCCGGTTCTCCATCGTGACGCCATAGAGCAGATCGGCGACCTCGATCGTCCGCTTGTTGTGGGTGATCAGGAGGAACTGCGAGGCGTCCGACATCTCCTTCACGATCTCGTTGAAGCGGCCCACGTTGGCATCGTCGAGCGGCGCGTCGACCTC
>CAYYUT010000320.1:0-4860 GCA_964474935.1 uncultured Spirochaetales bacterium | reverse complement strand
ACTTCGCCGATCTCGCGCAGGACCTGGTCGACGCCCACTTCGAGAATTCGCGGCCCCTGCTCGCCGAGGTCAAGGAGTTCGCCCTCGAGGCCCCCGGGCGCGCGCGGGTGGCCGTGCGCCTGAAGGGGGACAACGGTCTGCCGCTTCGCTGGTGGACGACGATCCTCGAGCGCGAGGACCTCTGGGAACGCGTCGACGGCACCTGGTGGGTGGTCCCCAAACGCCTGTGACCGGCGACGCCAGGGCGACCTTCGACACAAATGGACCGATGCTCCCGCAGCGCGTTTCCCGGCTCCCAGCCGACGACCGGTGACCGGCGGATCGCGGCGGGCCGGTGACCGGCGGACCGGCGAGGGTGTGACGCTGCACCCCGACGAATCGAAACGTGTTCAACGATGTGCTGCGCACGCGCAGCTCGGGGCGTATCCGGGCGTCCTCGCGACGGGAGGTAGCGTCGTCGTTACAAACGGAAATTTTTTTCTCTTCCCCTCGTAGTCCCCTGGTCACCCCGCAATTCCCTGCGATCTGTGAAATCCCCCCAGCCTTCACCAGTTCCCACGGTTCTTGCGGATCCCCGACGGATGGCACGTGGCTTGCTCTAGCTGACGGTCGGGAACGGGGGTGGCACGCATTCCGGTCCCACTTTTGAAAAACCCAGTCCTGCCGCGGACTACCAGGGAGAGCGGCAAGCAGAGGGCGATGTGTCCGGATTGTCTCGACAGCGGGACACCCGGTCTCATCGGTGGCGGAGGTTTCCGAACGCTGGAACTGCGATCGTGGATGCCGAGGCATCTCACAATGCCCCGCGGGCACGTCACCGCGGTCACTGCATCCGATCGCCCCCAGCCGCCGGACCCCGGGTCACGCGTGAGCCTCGTCGGGCATCGGCCGACGAGGCGTCGCTCCCCGAAGTGCTCGTTCTTCTCCCTCACGCTGGCACAGGGCGGGTCGGGTCATCCGTCGCCGCGATCACGATCGCGATGGAGGCCCGCTCTGGGAGGAGCGGACCGCGCACCGCGCGCGCCTTCGGGCGCCACGCATGCGGCGGGCCTTCCGAACGGGTCGAGGTACCCGATCGGGTTGGGAGTTTGGTGAGTCGACGGCAGAACCACGATCCGTGGGCAAGTGACCAGGAACTGGTCGGGCACATCCTGGCGGGCAGCCAGGAGCACTTCGACCTGCTCTACGAGACCTACTTCACCCGGGTGTACCACTTCGCCCTGAAGCGTCTCGGCGACCCCGGCGAGGCCGAGGACGTCACCCAGGAGGTGTTCGTCACGGTGCACCGCGTGCTCGGGAGCTGGGCGGGCAACTCGTCCTTGCTGGTCTGGATCTTCGGGGTCACGCGCAACCTCGTCAATCGGCGTTTCCGGCGCCGACGCCTCCAGGTCCAGTCCCTCGAGGACGACCGCGTGGGCGAGGTGGCGAGCGTCGAGGCCGGGGTCGACGACATCGTCGAGGCCCGTCAGATGCTCGATCGTTGCGAGGCCGTGATCGCCGAGCATCTGACGCCCCTGCAACGCCGGATCTTCCATCTGAAGCACCTGCGAAATCAATCGATCCGCAGCATCGCTGGGGCTCTGGGCAAATCCGAGGACGCCGTCAAGGCGAACCTCTATCGGATGCGGAACTCCCTGCTCGAGAGTGCGCCCGGCCTGCGCGCGATGATGAGCTCCTGAGACCTTCCCCACCGGGGAGGGGGCTGCCCCCCTCCCCGCAGGGCAATCTGAGCCTGTCGGGCCGCTCAAACGCGGTTCGTCGGGAATCACCCGCATTTCCGCCCGAACGCGTGCCACGCGCGTGTCGCTCCGACCACTCTACAGTGCAAGGAGAGAGCCACCATCTGGCCTCGCCTCGCTGGGAAGGGACCACGCTGGGAGCATGCGTTGGCCGCTTCTCAAACCGCCCGACGAAACACCCGACGAGCGTCCGCTGGTCGGAGCGCCGAAGACAACGAACTGCTCGAGGGCTTGCGCGCCGGCCACGAGTCGGCTTTCAACCTCTTATACGACCGCTTCTTTCAGCGGATCTACAACTTCGTCTATCTGCGCGTCCGCAATCACGCGGACGCCGAGGAAGTGGTGCAGGAGACCTTCACGGCCGTCTTCCGCTGCATCGAGTCCTACGGGGGGCGCTCGACGCTCTCGTCCTGGATCTACGGAATCGCCAAGAACACGGTGAACAACCACATCCGTCGCCAGAAGGTCCAGGAGGCGCGGCTCGAGCGCGCCGAGCCCGAGGTGCTGCATCCGACCCAGTCGATCACGACGGGCTCGCCCGAGGAGCAGCTGAATCTCCGCCGCTACGTCGAATCGATCCGCGATCGCATGGGCTCGGTGGCCGATTGGCAGTCGGAGGTCTTCGAGTTACGCCATCTCGAGAATCTGCCGATCCAGGAGATCGCGCGGCGGACCAAACGGTCGAACGACGCGATCCGGTCGAGCTTGTACCGGATGAAGCGGCTGTTGCTCGAAGCCAACGAGATCGGGGCCGGCCACGAGGCTCGGGGGGCTTGGAGTTAGGTGTCACCCAGCTCTCCGGGGGGCCGAGAGCCGAAAGACCGAACCGAGATGATCACCAAGCTCGACGTCGAAGAGATCGAGGAGCTGGCGGGCGACTTCACCGCCGAGGAGCTCCGGGACTTTCTGGAAGCCGACGCGGTCGAAGTGCCCTTCGACCCCGACTTCAAGGAGCGCCTGCGCAAGCAGCTCTGGGAGTTCGTGCGGTCCCGACACGGCTCGCGCGACCGCTAGCGCGGTGCCGCCCCTCGCCGCGGGGGCGCGCCGGCCGGGGATGCGTCGTGTCGTCCTCCGCGTCGGGCGCTTCACCGGGAACGCGCGAGGGGGGCAGGTCTTCGGCGCCCGGGCACCGATTCGTCTAGTCTCGGGGTCGTGCGGCGTCCTCAACGCGTCTCCCGTCTGGGCAACCCGAGGCTCTGGCCGTTCTACCTCGCTGCGGTCGGGCTCCTGTGGTTCGCGGAGCCGCGCCCCGTGTGGGGAGCGGCGGGGGCCGTTCTCGCTGGGGCCGGCGCGGCCCTGCGGGCGTGGGGCGCCGGTCATCTCGTCAAGACCGACGCGCTGACGACGACCGGTCCCTACGCGTACCTGCGCCATCCGCTGTATGCAGGCACTCTCCTGACCTTCAGCGGGTTCGTGCTGGCTGCGGGGGGACGCTTTTCGGGCCCGGTGCTGGCGGTCGGGGGAGCGCTCTTCTTCCTGTACTACCTGCCGTACAAGGACCGCATCGAAGGGGCGCGCCTCGAGCAGCGCTACGGACCCGAATTCTCGGCCTACCGCGGCGCGGTGCCCCGCCTGTGGCCTCGGCTGCGGCCCTGGCACCCCGCGCCGGCAGGAGCCGGCGAGGGTCCCGGCCGGGCCGGCGGGGGGTGGAGCCTGGAGCGTTTCCGCGAGAATCACGAGGGGGCGACCCTGGCGACCCTCTCGGTGCTCGCGTTGACGCTCGCGCTGCGTGGCGTGGTGGGATGACGGGCCTGCCGGAGTCGCCTCCGTCGCGCGCCGTGTTGGCGGCTGCGGTGACCCGACGGCTCCAACGCGGAGGGGCTCGCAAGCCGGACGTGCTGCTCGTCGACACGGGCGGCGACGTGTGCATCGTCAAGGATTTCGCGCCGCGCGGCCCGCTCGTGCGCGCGTTTCTCGGGCGTTGGGTCACCCGCCGCGAGGTCCGCGCCTATCGACGGCTCGCCGATCATCCCGCCGTTCCCCGTCTGCTCGGGTCGATCGATCCACTGGCCTTCGCGGTCGAGTATCGCCCGGTGCGACGCATGAGCGGCCGGCTGGCCTGGGAGGCGCCGCCCGGATTCCTCGCCGAGCTGCGCACCGCCGTCCGGGGACTACACGAACGGGGAGTCGTGCATCTCGACCTCCGCCACCGAAGCAACGTGGGTGCCGACGCCGAGGGTCGCCCGGTCCTGATCGACTTCGGCTCGGCGCTGGTGTTCCGCCGCGGGGGCCTCGCCGAACGATGGCTGCTGCCGCTGCTCGCCCGGCTCGACGAGCGGGCGCTCGAGAAATGGGAGCACAAGCTCGCTCGCGCCGCCGGCGCGAGGGATCAGCGCTCGGCGGCAGCCGCGGCGTCGGGGGAGGGAGCCGGAGGGGCTTCGGACGGAGGACGGGCCGCCAGCCGGCCGACGTAGTGACGGAACGCCTCGAGCGTGAGCCGGGCGTCTGCAAGCGCGCGATGCGGCACGGGCCCCGAGACGAGGCCCGCCGTGGTGGCGGCCTGCCGGAGCGACAGCGCCTGCACCGTCTCTCCCGCCACCAGCGACCAGGCATAGAAGAGCGTGGCGAGATCGATCACGTGATAGTCGAACGGAAAGGGGATGGCGCAGTCCTTGTAGCCCTTCTCCAGGAAGATCACGTCCATCCGCACGTTCTGGCCGGCGGGGACGGCCTTCTTGCCGGCGGGAAGCATCTCGCAGATCTCGGTCAGCGCCTGTCGCAGGGGAACCGCGTCGCGCTCCCAGACGGCCGCGTCGTAGCCCGACATCGCGGCGGCTTCTGCCGAGATGCGCTCGGGCCGCGCGCGCACCTTCCACTCCTTCTCGGCGAGCTCGACGAGTCGATAGTCGGTCAGGATCAGACCGATCTCGGTGATGTCGTGGAGCTCGGGGTCGAGCCCGCCGAACTCGCAGTCCAGAAAGGCGAAGACGAACTCGGGCAAGCCAGGATCTCCGGAGGAACGGGATGGATGCTCGCGAAACGGCTCGGTCCGAGACGCGACGGGAAGCGCTGCGCTGCGGCGGTGGGGTGCCGGCCGACCTGATCCGAAGCGCACCGACCCGCGCTGCCGGGCCGTGTCACCGGGGCAGGTGACGGGGTCATGTGGCGCTCCCAACGGGAC
>CAYYUT010000319.1:0-4886 GCA_964474935.1 uncultured Spirochaetales bacterium | reverse complement strand
CGGGCGTCGGCAAGACGTCGGGCCGCGGCGTGAAGGGGCAGGGCAAGCGCTCGCCGGGCCGCGAGACCCCGCTCTTCTTCGAGGGCGGCCAGATGCCCTTGACGCGGCGGCTGCCCAAGCGGGGCTTCCGCAGCCTGTTCCGAGAGACCGTCGAGATCGTGAACCTCGGCCGGCTTGCCGTATTCGGCGATGGGGCCACGGTCGACGCCGAGGCCCTCGCCGCGCGGGGTCTGATCCGCCGGCCCGATCGCAAGGTGAAGCTGCTCGCCGAGGGCGAGGCGCCCAAGAATCTGACCGTCCGAGTCCATCGGGTCAGCGCCGCGGCGCGGCAGAAGCTCGAGGCGGCCGGCGGCACGGTGGAGATCCTGTCTTGACCGGCGGCATCCAGAACATCGGCCGGATTCCCGAGCTGCAGCGGCGCATCCTCTTCACCTTCGGGATGTTGATCGTCTACCGCGTGGGCGCCCACATCGTGACGCCCGGCGTGAACGGCGGCGTGATCCGCGACTTCTTCGCGCAGAACGCCGGCGGCATCTTCGGAATCTTCAATCTGTTCTCGGGGGGAGCGCTGGAGCAGCTCTCGATCTTCGCCCTCGGGATCATGCCCTACATCAGCGCCTCGATCATCTTCCAGCTGCTGACGGCGGCCGTGCCGGCCCTCGAGAAGCTGAAGCAGGAAGGCGAGCAGGGGCGCAAGCAGATCACCCAGTACACCCGTTACGCCACGGTGGCGCTGGCTGCGTTCCAGAGCCTGCTGATCGCCACCGCGCTCGAGAGCGGCCAGTTCGGCCAGGGGGCCGTCCTCGATCCCGGCTGGGGCTTCCGGCTGATGTGCATGATCACCCTCACCTCGGGCACGGCGTTCATCATGTGGCTCGGAGAGCAGGTCACCGAGCGGGGCATCGGAAACGGGATCTCCCTCGTCATCTTCGCGGGCATCGTGGTCTCGATCCCGAGCGCCATCGGCCAGCTCGTGCAGCTCGTGCGAACGGACCAGTTCACGATCCTCCGAGCGATCTTCCTGCTCGGGTTCATCGTCCTCGTGACGGGATTCGTGGTCTTCGTGGAGCGCGGACAGCGCCGGATTCCGATCCAGCACGCCCGTCGCGTCGTGGGGCGGCGCGTCACCCAGGGTGGCATGAGCTATTTCCCGCTCCGGGTGAACACGGCCGGCGTGATTCCGCCGATCTTCGCGTCGTCGCTCCTCATGCTCCCACTCACGGTCACGAGCTACATGGACTCGCCGGCTCTCCAGTCCTTCATCGACGAATGGCTCTACTTCGGGGGCTTCCTCTACAACGCCATCTACGTCGTCCTGATCATCTTCTTCGCCTACTTCTACACGGCGATCATGATCGATCCCGTCGATGTGGCCGAGAACATCAAGAAGTTCGGCGGCTACATCCCGGGGATCCGGCCCGGGAAGCGGACGGCCGAGTACATCGAGCGGATCCTGAGCCGCCTCACCCTGATCGGCGGCATCTACGTCGCGGCGGTCTGCGTACTCCCGGTGGTGCTGTCGCGCTGGACGGGCGTCACCTTCTTCTTCGGCGGCACCGCGCTCCTGATCTGCGTGGGAGTCGCGCTCGATACGATCGGCCAGATCGAGTCGCATCTCGTGTCGCGCCAGTACGAAGGTTTCGTGGGCGGCGCCCGCGCGCGGGGACGGTTGGGGCGATGAGCGCGCTGGCCAGGAAGCTCCTGCTCCTCGGTCCGCCTGGAGTCGGCAAGGGGACGCAGGCCAAGCGGCTGGCCGAGAAGCTCGGCGCCCCCCACATCTCGACCGGCGACATGCTGCGGGCGGCGGTGGCCGCGGAGACCCCGATCGGGAAGCAGGCCAACGCCTTCATGACGCGCGGTGAGCTGGTCCCCGACGAGGTCGTGATCGAGGTCGCCGGCGAGCGCCTGGGCGAGCCCGACACCCACGACGGGTTCATCCTGGATGGCTTCCCGCGGACGGTGGCGCAGGCGCGGGCCCTCGACGAGATCCTGGGCGAAGGCGGCCTCGAACGCTGTGTCGCTCTCGAGGCCGACGAGGACGAGCTGGTCGACAGGCTGCTCAAGCGGGCCGAGCTCGAGGGCCGCAGCGACGACAACGACCAGAGCATCCGGACCCGCATGCGGGTCTACCACGACCAGACGGCCCCCCTGCTGGCCTACTACCGGGAGCGAGGCATCCTCGCGGAGGTCAATGGGGTCGGAAGCGTCGAAGAGGTCTCCGGCCGAATCAGCGAGGCACTACGATGAGCTACGGAGACAAGATCCAAGTCAAAACCCGCAAGGAAATCGAGCACATGCGAGAGGCCGCCCGGCACGTGGCGGAGATCCTGCTCGAGATGCGCGCGATGGCCCGGCCTGGGGGGACCTCGGGCGAGTTCGACGCCGCCGCCGAGCGCTCGATCGCTCGGCGCAAGGTGACGTCCTCTTTCCTGGGGTACGGCCCCCACGGCATGCCCAAGTATCCGGCGGCGGTCTGCATCTCGGTGAACGAGGAGGTCGTGCACGGCATTCCGGGGGCCCGCGAGCTGAAGGACGGGGACATCCTGAGTCTGGACTTCGGGGTCCACGTGAACGGCTTCCATGGGGACTCGGCCGTCACGATCCCGATCGGCGAGGTGGGCGAAGAGGTGTCGCGCCTGCTGGAAACGACGCGCGAATCGCTATATTCCGGGATCGCCCAGATGGTCCCTGGCCGGCGTCTCTCGGACATCGGCCATGCCGTCCAGGAGCGGGCGGAGCAGGGCGGCTACTCGGTGGTGCGTCAATTCGTGGGCCATGGCATCGGGCGCCGGCTCCACGAGCCGCCCCAGATTCCCAATTTCGGCCCGCCGGGCAAGGGGCCGCGGCTCAAGCCGGGGATGGTCTTCGCCATCGAGCCGATGGTGACGATGGGTGGTCCAGACGTGCGGGTGCTCGACGACGACTGGACGGCCGTCACGGCGGACGGATCGTTGTCGGCGCACTTCGAGCACACGATCTGGATCACGGACGACGGCCCGGAGATCCTCACGCGCGTCGACGGCTCGCACTGAGATCGGCCCGGACGTAGGGAGTGACGAAATGAAGGTGCGCGCCTCGGTGCGGAAGATGTGCGAGAAGTGTCGGATCATCCGGCGCCGCGGCGGTGTGCGCGTGATCTGCGAGAACCCCAAGCACAAGCAGCGGCAGGGTTAGGAGGGCCACATGGCTCGAGTGGCGGGCATCGATCTGCCCCGGCAGAAGAAGATCGGCATTTCGCTGACCTACATCTTCGGTATCGGCCGGACCAGCGCGGTCCAGATCTGCGAGAAGGCGGGCGTCGATCCGCTCGCGCGGACCGACCAGCTGAGCGAGGCCGACGTCCTGCAGCTCCGCGACGTCGTGGAGCGCGACTACAAGGTCGAGGGCGATCTGCGGCGCGAGGTCAATCAGCAGGTGAAGATGCTGATGGACATCGGCTGCTACCGCGGCCTGCGACACCGGCGAGGGCTTCCCGTTCGAGGCCAGCGCACCCACACGAATGCTCGCACCCGCAAGGGGCCGCGCAAGACCGTCGCCGGCAAGAAGAAGCCGGCCGGGAAGAAGTAGGCATGGTGAAGAAGACCGGAAAGAAAAAGGTTCGGAAGAACGTCCAGAACGGCGTGGCCCACATCCAGTCGACCTTCAACAACACCGTGATCACGATCACCGATGTGGGCGGGAACGCCATTTCGTGGGCGACGGCCGGCCAGCAGGGCTTCAAGGGCTCGCGGAAGTCGACCCCGTTCGCCGCCCAAGTGGCGGCCGAGGAATGCGCCCGCAAGGCCATGGAGCACGGGATCCGCTCGCTCGGTGTCTACATCAAGGGGCCCGGTGGTGGGCGCGAGACCGCGCTTCGCGCCCTTCAGGCCGCCGGTATCCGCATCACGATGATCAAGGACGTGACCCCCATTCCGCACAACGGTTGCCGCCCGCCCAAGCGGCGCCGCGTGTAGCCCGAGGATCCGATGGCCCGATACACCGGAAGCGTCTGTCGACTCTGCCGCCGCGAGGGCACCAAGCTCTTCCTCAAGGGAGACCGGTGCTTCTCCGACCGCTGCTCGGTCGATCGGCGCAACTACCCGCCCGGCCAGCACGGCCAGGGTCGCACCCGTTTCTCGGACTACGGGGTCCAGCTGCGCGAGAAGCAGAAGGTGAAGCGGATGTACGGACTGCTCGAGCATCAGTTCCGTCGCACCATGAAGGAGGCCACGCGCATGAAGGGCATGGCCGGCGAGAACCTCCTCATGCTGCTCGAGCAGCGGCTGGACAACGTGGTCTACCGGCTCGGCTTCGCGACGTCGCGCGCCGAGGCCCGTCAGCTCGTGTCCCACGGTCACTTCGAGATCAACGGGCGACGCGCCACGATCCCTTCGATGCGGGTCAAGCCCGGCTCGCAGATCAGCGTGCGCGAGCCGTCGCGTCAGGTGACGCGCATCGTCGGAGCGCTCGAGGCGCTCGAGGCGCGCAGCGTCCCGCAGTGGCTCGAGCTCGACAAGGATGCCTTCGCTGGCGAGGTGAAGGCCCGGCCGAGCCGCGAGGACATCACGCTGCCGATCGAGGAGCAGCTGATCGTCGAGCTCTACTCCCGCTAGCTCTGACCCGTTCACGGCCCCACGCGGCACGCACGAAACCGGATCCAAGGAGGGTGCGCATGGCAGATCTCCAGCAAGAACTGATGGCGAGCAACTGGCGCGCGCTGATCCGACCCCGCCGTCTCGAGGTGGAAGAGCCCAGTCTCACCGAGACCTACGGTCGCTTCTCGTGCGAACCGCTCGAGCGCGGCTTCGGCCTGACGCTCGGCAATGCGCTGCGCCGCGTGCTGCTCTCGTCGTTGGAGGGCGCGGCCATCACGGGCGTCCGCTTCGCAGAGGTGCTGCCCGCGTTCT
>CAYYUT010000318.1:0-4901 GCA_964474935.1 uncultured Spirochaetales bacterium | reverse complement strand
CGCGGGATCGGGAGGCCCCCGGGGGTCGTTGGCGTCCGTATCTGGATGGCTTTCGGCCGCTTACGTGAGATTCGGCCGATCGCTTGCGGGTCGTGACCCGCGGCCGCTGCCGGGGATGTGGTGGTTTTCCGGCGGACTCCGGGGAGCGGGAGACCGGGACGGGCTCCGCGCGGGACCTACGAGACGGCGAAGTCGCGCGAGTCGTCGGGCCACTGCGGGGCGGCCCGGATCGCGGCGAGCACCTCCGCCGGGGTGTCCACGCGGGTCCAGATGGCGCGATGCTTCTCGCCCATGAAGCGCTCGTCCACACAATGCTCGAGGAGATCGACGCAGCGGCGGAAGAAGCCGCGGGTGTCGACGAGCACGATGGGCTTGCCGAACAGACCGAGCCGCTTCCAGGTGATGGCCTCGAAGAGCTCTTCGAGCGTTCCGCAGCCTCCCGGGAGCGCGATCACTGCGTCGCTCTCGGCCAGCATGCGCCGCTTTCGCTCGTGGAGATCCTCGACCACGTGCAGCTCGGTCAACCGCGGGTGCGCCCACTCGAGGTCGTACATGAAGCGGGGAATCACGCCCTCGATCCGGCCGGCGGCGGCAGCGGCGCCATCGGCGAGGGCACCCATCGATCCCACCGCTCCACCGCCGTAGACGATGGCGATCCCGGCTCGCGCCAGATGTGTGCCGAGCTCGCGCGCCGCGTCTCGATAGGCCGGATCCGCCTTGCGACTCGATGCGCAGTAGACCGTGACCCGTTGCGGCTCCACCGGTTCTCCCATCGACGAGGCTGGCCACGATAGCGTCCCACCGGGGTGCAGCGAAGACGTGGCGCTGAATATCGCGCAACCACGAGCGTCTTCATGGGTTGAACGCAGGGGAACGCGACCCGTTGGAACTCGTCGATGGCCCTCGCGTACCCGGCCCTCGAGCTCATTGCCCTCGCGAGAGGAGGATCGATGCCCCCTGTCCCGCTCCTGCGGCCCCGGCCGCTCCCGACGCCACGAATCCGCTCGAACCATCCGTCCGTCGCGATCGCCGCTCTCTGGATCGCCGTCGCGCTCTTCACGGGGGCCTGCGCCACGGACAGCCTGTCACCGGCGGGCCTCCCGGCGCCCGGACCGAGCGAGCTGCATACCGCGATCGAGGATGGCATCCGCCTGTACGACGCGGGCGAGTACGCGCTCGCGGGCGGTCGTTTCCGCGAGGCATCGGGGCTCGCCGAGAGCTTCGGCGAGCGCGAGCTCGCATTCCAGGCGGTGACGGCGGCCTGCACCAGCTGGCTGCTCGCCCGGCGCCTGCCCGAGTTCGACGATTGCACCGAGACGCTCGCCTTCCTGCAGCGTCGGACCCATCGCACGACCCCGGGAACCAACGCGCTGGTCGCACTCGGGGCGTACGCCGGCCAGCGACCGGTGCCCCCGGTCCGGGTGCCGCCCGAGGTGCGCGGCGTCGTCTCCCAGAACCGGGGGGAGCGCTAGATGGCCCGTTCGATTCGACGCGCGCGGCGGCGCACGCTCGGCGCCCTGGCCCTGTTCGTCTGGCTCGCAGCCGCCGAGTCGGCCCCGGCCGCCGGACGCGAGCGCGCCGTCCAGGAGATTCCCGAGCTGATGGGTCGCATCCTCGAATCGCAGGAGGAGATCCGCCAGCAGGAGGGCCGCTTCGGCCCGATCATCCAGGGCTACAACGAGCAGCTCGAGGCGGCACGCGGACGCGCCCAGCAGGCGGGCAGCGAGGAAGAGGCCACCGCGGCGCTCGTCGAGTACGTCGAGATCTACGCGGCGCGTCTCGATGCGCAGGACGAGGGTCTCGAGGCCGTGCGGGCCGCACTCGTCCGGATGCGGGCCGACGCGAAGGAGCTCGAGCGGGCGGCCGCGACGGCGGGCCGGCGGAACGTGCCGGTCGAGGGCCGCCGGGCATTCTTCGAGGATCAGTTCCAGGGGGTGGCGGCCGCCACCAGTGCGCTGGCGCAACGTCTCGGACGGGTCGACGAGATCGCCACGACCGGAGCCGTGCTCGAGGCGGCCTGGGCCGTCCACGGCGCCCAGGGCATCTCGCTTCCCGAAATGGGGCCCGAGAGCGCAGCCGCCTTCGCGCGCCGCGTCGAGGGTCTGTACGCCCAGTACCAGGCGCGGGCGAACCAGCTCCGGGTCGAGCGGCGTGCGGTGGGACAGCTGCTCGACCTCGTGATCGAACGTCAGCTCGGTCGCCAGCTCGACGATCTGTTCGCCGGGAGCCGCTCGGTGGGCCTCGGGGCGCTCCTGTCGACCGAAGGCAAGAGCGAGGAGTGGAACGATCTCGGACAGATCGTGTCGCGCGTGCTCGGGATGCCCGGCGCCGACGAAGGGTTGGGCGGCGGTCCCGATCCGGCCCTCGACCGCCTCGACTATTTCGGCCAGGGACTCCACCGCCGCGAGGAGGAACGCTGATGTCCGCACCGACCCGTCCGCGCCGAACGGCACGACGCCACGCGAGGAGCCTGGCGCTCAGCCTCGGGCTCTCCTTGCTCGTCGCCGCCCTGCCCGCATCGGCCGACTCGTGCCGAGACTGGATCCGGGAGCACTTCGATTGGAAGTCGGAGGTGGCGCGTCGCTATCTCGGGGGCGCCCCCACCCCGGCCCTCGACGCAGCCGTGTTCGAGCTGCTCCAGCGCGAGGCCTATCTCTCGTCGTGCGAGCTGCCGGTGCGCGACGCGCGGCGGCGCCTGGTGGGCTGGCGGCTGGTCGACCACACGCCGGACGACTATCCGCGCCTGGTGGTGGCGTCGCTCGTGGCGAGCGCCGGCACCGAGCTCGACGTGGAGCGTCTCTTCGTTCCCGCGCGCGCGGAGGCGCCCCCGCCGCGGCGCCCAGTCGTCCGTTCGGTCGGGCGGAACCCGAACGCCCGGAGGCGTTGAGTGGCGGCTGCGGCCCCCCCGGCGAGCACCCGGACTCTCGGCGCCATCGCATGGCTGGCGATGCTGGCCGCCGTGCCGCTCGCCGCGGCCGGCCTCGCCGGCGTCGGCCCGGCCGAGCTCGCACGAGCCGGAATCACCGGGCTGAGCGACGAGGTCGACGCCGTCGGTCTGGTCCTGGTGCCCCAGCTCCTGCTCGCGATCGCGATCCTCGGGGTGGCGCTGCGACGCGCGGCCGGCGCCCTGGCGTGGCTTCCCGCGGCCCGCGCACCGCGCTGGCTCGAGCCGGCCGTCGAATCGGCCCTGCTCCTCGGCCTGCTCGGCACCATCCACGGGATGGTGAGCGGCTTCGCCGACCTCGACCCCCGCGAGCTCGAGCCCGCTCCCCTGCTGCGCGGACTCGGCGCGGCGCTCCGCAGCACGTTCGTCGGGTTCACGATCGCCCTGCTCGGCATCTGGCTCAAGTCGCAGGCCGATCCGCTCCCCGCGAGCGGCGCAGTGACGAGCAACGGGGGCCGCTAGCCGTGAGCCGTGCCGCCTCGCCCCTCCACTACTCGCTCTACTTCGTGGACGTGCTGGCGTGTCTGCTCTTCGCCATCACGCTCTCCCTCGTCGGGGCCCGATTCGCCGTCGAGCGGACGGCGCCGATCGAGCTGCCGCGTACCGAGGGGGGCGCGGGCGGGATCGCTCCCGCAGTGGCCAGCGAAGTGAGCCTCGCGCGGGGCCCGGGCGGCACCGAGCTGCACTTCGACGGCGAGCCGGTCGGGTGGGACGAGCTCGAGGCGAGGCTGCGCGCGACGCCGCCCGGCGCGCTCGTGATCCGGAGCGAGGCGAGCGACCTGGCCCGACTGGTCGCGATCGCACACGCCAGCGGCGTCCCCGCGATCCGTGTGGCCTATGAGGACGGACCCCCTCGCCCGACCGGGGACGACACGCGATGAGCGCGAGCGAACGCCTGCTCCGCCTCACCGCGACCGCCGTCGCGGCGGTCTGGCTCGCGAGCTTCCTCGGCTGGCGGGCGCTCGAGCGCGAGCACGAGACCCGGCTGGCGGCGGCCGAGCCGACCCCGACCGAGCCGGTCGAGATCGCGATCGAGCCCGAACCAGTCGAGCCGGAATCCCTCGAGCCGGACCCGGTCGAGCCCGAGGAGGTTGCGGAGCTCGCCGACCCGCCGGGCGGGTCCGAGCCCCTCGAACCGGTCGAGCCCGAGGCGACCCCGGAACCCCTCGAGGAGACCCCGACACCCGACGCGCCTCCCGCGCGAACCGCCGAGGCCCGGGCCGAGACCGACGCCGCCCCGGATCCCGCCGCAGACCGCGCCGTCCGCTCCGATCCGGTTCGCCCGGCGGCGCCCGCACGCACGGCCGCTCGGGCGCTGCCCACGGCCGCGGCGGCCGAGGCGCCGGAAACCCCCGCGGCGCCGCCGCCTGCCGAGCCGGACGAGCCACTCCGTCTGGCCGCTCCCGACTGGGCGCTCGGCGACGAGGTACTCGACGGGAGCCGCGCCTTCCCCGCGCTCTCTGCGACCTACGAGCGATTCGGGGATTTCGACGCCTATGCGCGGGCGATGCTCGACCTGGGTGCCCGCTTCGTGGTGGTGCGCGATCGTCGCATCGTCGGTGGCATCGACCCGTGGACGGCGGCGGTGACCCCCCTCGCCGGGGATCTCGCCTTCTCGCCGCGGGCGCGCGACTACTCGGACGAGCCCGGTCTCACCCTCGCCTCGCGCTCCGCGGAACGGCGCTTCGGCGAAGACAGCGAGGTGATGATGCTGGTTCCGCGCCGTCTCGACGCCGGGCTGTTCGGGGGAATCGCCAAGGCCATCGCCGAGCTCGGCCAGGACGCGTCCGACTTCCGGGAGGTGCGGGCCCGCTACGAGCGCGGCGACCGGGGCGAGATCCGACTGCGCGTCGAGTCGGCCACCCGGCTCGCCGGGACACGCGTCCCGATCGGCCGGCTCTTCGAGCTCGCGACCCTGGCCCCGGGCGGTGGGGGGGGGGGGGGGGGGCGACCCCGC
>CAYYUT010000317.1:0-4985 GCA_964474935.1 uncultured Spirochaetales bacterium | reverse complement strand
AGCCGCGTCGGTGGAGACCGACGCGGGCCGCGATGTCAGGACGGGGCTCCGCCATTGGGCGGGACGATCAGCCTGTCTTCGAGCACGCGCAACAGGTAGCCGAGGAGCAACAGGTTCGGGAGCCGCTTCTCGGTCTCGCCGTCGATGTTCTCGGCCTTTGCAAAGCTCGTGCTGTACGAATCGAAGAACTCGAGCATCTCGATCGGGACGTTCTTCGCGAGGACTTCGTTGATCTCTTCGACCTTCATGTCCAGGAAGAGATCTGCGAACTCCCAAGCCAGTTCCGAGTGGGTCACGTTTTCCTCCGACTCCGCCGGGAAGTCATTCACTGATCAGACGAGCGGCCGAGCCAGTGGAGCCGCTAGGCGTTCCGGGCGTTTCGACGCGAACCGGGGGCATTCACACTCGCCTCTCGAACCGCCGCCGATGCTGACAGCAGGCCCTGGCCTTGTCAACGTAAACCTCGATGAAACTAGGGGTTTTTGGCGTTCGAAAGAATCTGCGCAGGGGTGTCGACGGCGCTCGGTCGCGGTCGTCGTACCGTCGCTGCGTGCACCGATCACGAACGAAATCGGGTGGCCCGAGGCGGAAGTTGCCGGGGCGGATGGGGCGCAAGTTGCGTGTCGCCCTCCAGGTCGCGAGGTGTCGGGTGCCGCCACTCGATCGGTTGGCCCTGCGGCGTCTCGTCGGGATCGGGCGTGCCGGAATCGAAGAGCCAGCGTCGCACGAAGATCGGCGCCTCGACCCGGAGCGCGAGGGCGATGGCGTCGCTCGGGCGCGCATCGATCTCGACGGGACCGTTCATCCCATCCATCACGATCACGGCATAGTAGGTCCGATCGCGGAGATCGTTTACCACGACACGCTCGACGCGTCCGTCCAGGCCTTCGAGGAGACGCTTGGCGAGATCGTGTGTGTTGGGTCGCGGCGGCCGCAGACGCTCGAGACGAGACTGGATCCTGCGCGCCGCGGCGACGCCGATCCAGATCGGGAGCAGACGCTCGCCTCCCGCTTCTCCGAGGATGATCACGGGCGTCCCGGTCGTCGCGTCGAGGGCGACGCGACGGACCTCGACGGAGACATCGTTGCGGTCGAGAACGTCACCCGTTCCGCACGCGAGGGCGATGGGCAGCGACAGCAGGCTCAGGAGCAGGAGCCGAGGGGTTCGGAGCGGAGGATGGGGGTGGGCGGGACTGCGCATGCGGGAACCTCGGGCGCCTCTCGCATCCTACGCGGTGGGTCCGTCGACGTCCAGCAGCGTGTCGACTGAGCGAGATGCGGCGCGGTGCACCCGAGGTTCCGACCTGATCGAGCTCGCGGACAAGGGACGAGATGGAATGCCACCGGGCCCGACGATGCACGCCAACGCGTCGCTCGGCCGTGGCCGCCGGCGTGCACCCGAGCGCCGTCGCACCTCGCACGGGACCCGGGAGGACGAACCGGAGCACACAGAGATGGGTTGGAATGGTCGGGGCGACTGGATTCGAACCAGCGACCTCTTCGTCCCGAACGAAGCGCGCTACCAAACTGCGCCACGCCCCGAGCCGACCTCAGTATGCCACGCCGTCCGGCCATGCGCCGCGGGGTGCTCCCGGTGCGGCGTCCCTCGGAACGACGCCGAGGTGCGGCTGTCGGCAACGATCCGTGGCGCGAGTCGAAGGGCGCCCTCGATGCGCCGGTGAGGCCCATGCCGAGGCGTGCCCGAAGTCGTGGAACCGGGTGGCATGCCCCCGATCCCATTCGGCCAGCCTACGGGCGCTGAGTCGAAGCCCCCTGCGATCTGCGCGCCGCGAAGCCGGCTTCCGCCTCCTTGCGCAGCGCCGCGATGGCGTTCGCGTAGTCGCCGCCTCCGAAGACGGCACTTCCCGCGACGAAGGTGTCGGCCCCGGCTCGGGCGGCTCGGTCGATCGTGCCCGGGGCGATGCCCCCATCCACCTCGAGCGTCACGTCGAGACCGCGTTCGTCGATCCACTCCCGGATCCGGGAGACCTTCGGGAGCATCTCGGCGATGAACCGCTGTCCGCCGAAGCCGGGGTTGACGGTCATCACCAGAACCTGATCGGCGACCTCGAGCACGGATTCGATCGCGATCGCGGGGGTCGACGGGTTCAGGACCACCGAGGCGCGCGCCCCTGCATCGCGGATCTGGCACAACGTGCGATGCAGATGGGGGCACGTCTCGACGTGCACGCCGAGGGTCGCCGCGCCGGCCTCGACGTAGGCCTCCACGTAGGGCTCGGGTGCCTCGACCATCAGATGCACGTCGAGAGGCCGCTCGGCGACGGCGGCGATCGATGCCACCACCGGCGGACCGATCGTCAGGTTCGGAACGAAGTGTCCGTCCATCACATCGACGTGGACCCAGTCGGCCCCGGCTGCCTCGATGGCGCGCACCTCCTCGCCCAGCCGAGCGAAGTCGGCCGAGAGGATCGAGGGGGCGATCCGGATCGGGGCAGGGCTCATGAGATCCTCTCGAAGCGCGCGGCGAAGAACCCGTCCATCCCGTCGCGGTGGGGCAGGCAGCGGAGAAAGTGGTCGCTGCCCACCAGCGGTTGCACGCACGAGGGCAGGCGGTCGCGGTCGACGAGGGCGAAGCCGGCGTGCTCGTCGAGGAACCACTCGACGACCCCTTCGTTCTCCTCGGCGAGCAGGGTGCAGGTGCTGTAGACGAGGCTTCCGCCGGGCCGCACGGTTCCGGCGGCCTGTCCGAGAATGCTCTGCTGCAGCACGGACAGGCGTTCCGGATCGCGGGGCTCGACCCGCCATCGGGCATCGGGGTTGCGACGCAGGGTGCCGAGCCCCGAACAGGGCGCGTCCACCAGCACGGCGTCGAAGGCCCCGGCCTGGGTGAGATCGTCGAGCGAACGCGAGGCGTCACGCTCCTCGGTCTCGATCCAGTCGAGCCCGAGTCGCCGTGCGTCGCGACGCACCAGTCCGAGGCGGCGCGAGTGACGGTCGAGCGCAACCACCCGGCCGTGCGGCCCGACCCGCTCGGCCAGTGCGGTGGCCTTCGCGCCGGGCGCGGCACAGGTGTCGAGCACCCGCTGACCGGGCCCTGCCCCGACCATCTCGACGACGAGCTGGGAGGCCTCGTCCTGGATCGTGTAGTGCCCCTCGAGGAAGTGGCGATCGCTGCCCGGATCGCCCCGTCGCTCGAGCGTGAGGCCGTAGGGCGCGAAGCGGGTGGGGCCGGTCGAGGCGTGGGTCTCGCCGAGCGCGCGAACCAGGGCATCGCGCTCGATCCGCAGCGGGTTGGCGCGGATCGTGCGCGGGGGCGGCTCGTTCGAGGCCGCGGCCAGCGCTGCCGCCTCGTCGACGCCGAACCGTTCGATCAGACGTTCGGCGATCCAGCGCGGGACGGACAGGGCGTGGGTCAGATGACCGAGTGGATCGGTCGCGAGCGGGGGGAACTCGATGCGCGCGTGCTCGCTCGCCAGTCTCCGCAGCACCGCGTTCACGAGGCCGGACGCCCGGTCGACTCCCGCCGCGCGCACGCTCCGCACCGACTGGTCGACGGCGGCGGAGGCGGGAATCCGATCGCTCATCAGGATCTGGTAGGCGCCGACGCGGAGAGCACTCGCCACCAGCGGCTCGAGCTTGTCGAGATCCCGGTCGAGCACCTGGCCGAGGAGGAAGTCGAGACGTCCGCGCCAGCGGAGCGTGCCGTAGACGAGCTCGGTCGCGAGGGCGCGATCGGGTGCCGAGAGGTGGCTGCGCGCGAGCGCTCCGTGCAGCGCCAGGTCGGCATACGCACGGGTCCGCTGTACGCGTTCGAGCACGCGGATCGCGAGCAGCCGGGCCTGGGTGGGACGATCGTTCGAAGCGCGGCGGGCGCGAAGCGAAACCGGCCGACCTCGGTGCGGTCGGGCGCGTCGTTCGCCGTGCCCTCGCTCACTCACGGCCCGATGGTAGCAGCAGGTGTTTCGTTCCCAAGCCGTTCACCGTCGTCGATCGGCGTTCCGCGCAGGAATTCCCCGACGGGAAGCGCTCGACCGCCAGCTTTCTGGAGAACGGTCGGTACGAGCCAACCGTCTACCGTCGCGATGCGCATGCCGTCACTCGCGTGGCGACGGACCACGCCCGGCTCGACGTCGACCGTCCCCGGGGCGGCACGCGCGGCGAGGATGCGGAGTGGTCCGTCACGGTACGTCGTCCAGGCGCCCGGCCGGGGCGCCATCGCGCGGACGCGCCGGGACAACGACTCGGCCGTTTCGCCCCAGTCGAGGCGTGCGTCCTCGCGTTCGATCTTGGGTGCGAAGCTCGCCCGGCTCGCGTCCTGTTCGCTCCAGCGGACGCTGCCGTCGGCGATCCGGGCGACGGCGGCTTCGAGTGCGTCGGCCGCGACGACCGCGAGTCGCGCGCTCAGGTGGCCGGTGTCCTCGTCGGCCCCGATCGGGATCTCGCGCACCAGCGCCACGGCCCCGGCATCCATCTCGCGTTCCACGCGCATGATCGAGATGCCCGTCCGTGTCTCGCCGCCCAGGATGGCGTGGGCGATCGGTGCGGCGCCGCGATGGCTCGGGAGCAGGCTCGCGTGGGCGTTGATCAGGTAGCCGAGCGCCGGTAGCGCGCGGACGCGCTTCGGGATGAACTGGCCGAAGGCCACGACGATCCCGAGGTCGGGCTCCCAGGCTTCGAGGACGGCGACCGCCTCGGCGTCGCCGACCCGCTCTGGCCGCAGCAGGGGGATGCCGGCCTCGAGCGCCTGTTCCGCGACCGGTGAGGGACTGGCTGTGCGTCCCCGGCCGCGGCGGCGGTCGGGCTGGGATACGACGCCGACGATGGGGTGCGGGCCGTGCCGGAGCCGATCGAGCGCTGGAACGGCGAACTCGGGAGTACCGAAGAAGACGAGGCGCAGCGTGCGACTCAGAGCGCGAGCGAGTCCCGTTGGTTCTCGGCCTCGGCCCGCAGCTGCGTCTTGCGCTTCTGGACGTAGAGGCTGCGCTTGAGCCGACTGAAGCGATCGATGAAGAGCACCCCATCGC
>CAYYUT010000316.1:0-5011 GCA_964474935.1 uncultured Spirochaetales bacterium | reverse complement strand
CGAAGCGTTCGCTGTACTCGTAGAGCATGGCGAAGGTCAGCTGGTCCTGGTGGTGTCGCCGGTAGATCGGATCGCGCTGGAAGTAGTCGAGCGTGTCGTGCATCCAGCCCATGTTCCACTTGAAGTGGAAGCCCAGGCCGCCCTTGTCGGGGGGCTCGCTCACGCCGCCCCACGAGGTCGACTCCTCGGCGAGCGTGATCGCACCGGGTACGTCCTCGCGCACGAGCTGGTTCACCTCACGCAGGAACGAGAGCGCCTCGAGGTTCTCGCGGCCCCCGTGCGGGTTGGGGAGCCACTCACCCTCCTTGCGGCTGTAGTCGAGATACAGCATCGAGGCCACTGCATCGACGCGCAGTCCGTCGAAGTGGAACTCGCGCAGCCAGTATAGGGCGTTCGCCGACAGGAAGTTTCGCACCTCGTGGCGACCGAAGTTGAAGATCAGGGTGCCCCAATCGGGATGCTCGCCGCGTCGGGGGTCCTCGTGCTCGTAGAGCGGCGACCCGTCGAAGCGACGGAGCGCGAAGTCGTCCTTCGGGAAGTGGGCCGGCACCCAGTCCAGGAGCACCCCGATCCCCGCCTGGTGGCAGCAGTCGACCAGATAGCGGAGGTCGTCCGGGCTCCCGTAGCGCGAGGTGGGCGCGTAGTAGCCCGTCACCTGGTAGCCCCAGCTCGGGTAGTAGGCATGCTCGGCGAGGGGCAGGAACTCGATGTGCGAGAAGCCCAGGCGCTTCACGTGCTCGACGAGCCGGGGCGCGATCTCGCGATAACCGAGGGGGCGGTTGCCCTCCTCGGGAATCCGGGCCCACGAGCCGAGATGCACCTCGTAGATCGCCATCGGCTCGCGCGTCGGATCGCTCTCGGCGCGACGCTCCATCCATTCGGCGTCGTGCCAGACGTAGTTGGTACCGACCACGCGCGAATCGGTTCCCGGCGGTACGTCCATCGCATAGGCGAGGGGATCGGTCTTGATGCGGATGGCCCCGGACGACGTGCGCAGCTCGAACTTGTAGCGGGCGCCTGCACTCAGCCCCGGGACGAAGAGCTCGAACACGCCCGACGGACCCATGCTGCGCATCGGGAAGAGACGACCGTCCCAGCCGCAGAAGTCGCCGATCAGGCTCACGCGTTGGGCGTTCGGGGCCCATACCGCGAACGCGGTACCGGAGGTTCCGTCCATCGTCGTCGGACGCGCTCCCAGCACCGTCCAGAGCCTGCGGTGGGTGCCCTCGGAGATGAAGTGCAGGTCGAACTCGCCGAGGGTCGGCGCGAATCGGTAGGGATCGTCGCGCTCCCAGGTGTTTCCGTCGGCGAACGCGAACACCGTGCGATACGAGATCGGAAGCTCGTGTCCCGGAAGGAAGGCGGCGAAGATCCCGCCTCCGAGGTCCTGACAGGTCACCTGCCCACCGCCGGCCACGTCGAGCGTGACCCGCACGGCGTCGGGATGGAAGGCGCGCACCACCGCACCGCTCCGGCCCCCGATCGTGGCGGGATGCGCGCCGAGCACCCCGTGCGGGTTCGCGTTCCGCGCGTGCCGCAGATCGTCCACTGCGCCGGGGTCGACGCCTCCGAGCAGGTCTTCGCGGGTCCAGTCGGTCGTGCTCATCGTGCGTCCTCTCTGCGGATCAGTACGAGTGAATGGGAATTGATCTTGACGCCGCCTCCACGAACCAGACGCTGGTGCTGGACCGCGGTGTTCAGCACCTCGCGCCACACGCCCTGGCTCACCTCCGGCGGAAGCCGGAAGAACCGCGACCGCGGGCTGCCGTTGACCAGCAGCATCAGGGTGTAGCCGGTGGTCGGGCGGCCCCGCTCGTCGAACGCGTCGGAGGCTTCGCCCGGAATCAGCAGGCCGAGGGTGCGGGCCTGCGGGTCGGCCCAGTCGGCACCCTGCATCTCGCGGCCTTCGGGATGAAGCCAGGAGACGTCCTTGTGATCGCTCTTCGAGAGGGTCTCGCCCGAGAAGAAGCGACGCCGCCTGAACACCGGATTGTTGCGTCGAATGTCGAGTACCCGCCGCGTGAAGTCGAGGAAATCGCGCGCCTCTTCGTCGAGGTCCCAGTCGAGCCACGAGATCTCGTTGTCCTGGCAGTAGCTGTTGTTGTTGCCCCGCTGGGTGCGTCCGATCTCGTCGCCGTGCGAGAGCATCGGCACGCCCTGCGAGAACGCGAGCGTCGCCATCATGCTGCGCATTGCACGCAGCCGGTTGCGCCGGATCGGGACGCTCTCGGTCTCCCCTTCGGCACCCCAGTTCCGACTCCAGTTCGAGTCGGTGCCGTCGGTGTTGTCCCACCCGTTGGCGAGGTTGTGTTTTTGCTCGTAGCTCACCAGGTCGCGGAGGGTGAAGCCGTCGTGGCAGGTGACGAAGTTCACGCTCGCCTGGGGACGGCGGCGCGAGCCCTCGAAGAGATCGGAGCTCCCCGACAGGCGCGATGCGAGATCGGCGAGCTGTCCCTCGTCGCCGCGCCAGAAACGGCGGGTCGTGTCCCGGAAGCGCCCGTTCCATTCGTTCCAGCCCACGGGGAATCCGCCCAGTCGATAGCCGTCGGGCCCCAGGTCCCAAGGCTCGGCGATCAGCTTGAGCTGCGACAGCACGGGGTCCTGCTGCACCGCCACGAAGAATCGCGCCGCCGAATGGAAGTCCCACGGGTCGCGGCCCAGCGTCACCGCCAGGTCGAAGCGGAACCCGTCGACGTGCATCTCCTCTGCCCAGTAGCGGAGACTGTCCAGGACCAGCTGGAGCACGAAGGGGTGGCTGAGGTCGACGGTGTTGCCGCAGCCCGTGGTGTCCACGTAGTAGCGGGGCTCTTCGTGGACCAGTCGGTAGTAGGACGGATTGTCGATGCCGCGGAAGCAGATGGTCGGGCCCAGCTCGTTGCCTTCGCCGGTGTGGTTGTAGACGACGTCGAGGATCACCTCGATGCCAGCGGCGTGGAGCGCCTTCACCATTGCCTTGAACTCGTGAACCTGCTCCCCGTGACTGCGCGTCGCGAAGCGGGGGTCGGGTGCGAAGAAACCGATCGGATCGTAGCCCCAGTAGTTGGTCAGTCCCCGTTCCACGAGATGACGTTCGACGAGCATGTGGTGGACGGGAAGGAGCTCGACGGCCGTGACCCCCAGCGAGCGCAGGTGGTCGATGATCGGATCGGATGCCATCCCGAGATAGGTGCCGCGCAGTGCTTCGGGAACCCCGGGGTGGAGCGCGGTCATGGCCTTGACGTGGCACTCGTAGATGACCGTCTGGGTCCAGGGCGTGCCCGGCCTCCGGTCGTTGTCCCAGGGGAAGGCGTCGTCGATGACCAGGCACTTCGGGATGTCGGCGGCGCTGTCCACGGTGCTCAGGCGGGTGTCGTCGGGCTCGCCGCCCACCTCGTAGCCGAACGGCGCGTTGCTCCATTGGAGACGGCCGGCGATCGCGCGCGCGTAGGGGTCGATCAGGAGCTTGTGCGGGTTGAAGCGCTGGCCCTCCTCGGGCGCGTTGCGGCCGTTCACCCGATAGCCGTAGGCCTGTCCCGGGAAGAGGCCCGGGACGTATCCGTGCCAGACGTCGCCGGAGCGCTCCGGGAGCGTGAGGCGGGCGAACTCCTTGGTCGCGTCGGCCTGCTCGAAGAGACAGAGCTCGACGCTCTCCGCGCTCGCCGAGAAGAGGGCGAAGTTCACCCCGGTTCCGTCCCAGCGCGCGCCCAGGGGAGTCGGGCTTCCGGGCATGACGCGCACTAGAAGCGTACCGATCGGAGGCTACCGGCCATGTCCTGCGCGGCGAGACTCATTCGGGCGTGCCCCGCTCGAGCACCTCGAGGATCCCGCGGAGGGGAATGCCCACCCACGTGGGACGGTTGTTGATCTCGTAGGCGAGCTCGTAGAGGGCCTTCTCGAGCAGATAGATGCGCAGCAGGCGGTCGCCGAGCTCGCCCTCGGGAACGATCTCGGCGCGGCGCACGCTCTGGAAGTAGCCGGACAGGAAGGCCTCACGGGTCGCGCGGTGCCAGCGCTCGCCCCACGGCTCGAGTGCGTGTCGCTCGTCCTCGGGGACGCTGCTCCGCTCCTCCTCGCCGCCGAGTACGAACTCAAGGGCGTAGTGGAAGGAGCGCAGCATTCCCGCCACGTCGGCGAAGGGCGAACGCTTGCGCCGACGCTCGGCCAGCGTGCGGGCCGGCTCGCCCTCGAAGTCGAGGATCACGAAGTCGCTCCCGGTGTAGAGGACCTGTCCGAGGTGATAGTCCCCGTGACAGCGGATGATCCGCCCGGCATTCGTGAGCTGCATCACGTCGAGCGCGCCGCCCTCGAGGTCTCGCCGTCGCGCGAGCACCCGATCGGCGAGCTCCCGGTTCTCGGGCGTCAGCTCTCCGAGGCGTCCGGCGAGCAGGTCGAGCGCGCGAACCGCGAGGTTGCGCACCGACTGCGCGTAGCCGCGCCGGGCGAAGGGTGTGAAGATCTCGGTCGTCAACTTATCATAAAAAAAATCGGTCGAGAGCGCGCCGTGGAGCTCCCCCGTGCGCTGCCCGAGCAGATTGGCGAGCTCTGCGTACGACTCGAGATGCTCTTCGAGGGGTTCGGTCGCCGTCGCTGCGGGACCCTGCTCGCCGCCCGTCTCGGTGTCGGCGAACGACTCCATGCGCAGCACGTCCGAGAACAGGCGTTCGAGCTTCTCGAGGGTGAAGGTCCAGGCGTCGCCCTCGTTCGGGACCCAGGTCTGGAAGATCGCGAGCGTGGCCGCGCTGGCCCCGGGCCGGTGGATCTCGATGTGCCCTGCGAGCCCCGGTACGTTGGGGAACCGAACGCGCTCGCTCAGGTGCCGCACGATGTCGAGCTCCGGACTGGCGCCGGTGTCGATCAACCGGAAGAGCTTGCCGACCAGACGATCGCCGTGACGCCAGGACGTGTTGGTCTGCTCGGCCGCCAGGGACGAGGGCGCCGGGAGTTCGTCGTTTCGGCCGAGGCGGCGCAACACGCTGGCCGGGTCGCCGGCGATCCGGATCTGGTCGCCACGCGGCCGTCGACCCCGGCGAGC
>CAYYUT010000315.1:1444-5025 GCA_964474935.1 uncultured Spirochaetales bacterium | reverse complement strand
CCGGTGCCCGGGTAGAAGGGGAACTGGTGCGTGGAGAGGAAGAGCACGTCCGGGTCGTCCTCGAAGAAGTGCTGGGTGCCGTTGCCGTGGTGGACGTCCCAGTCGAGGATCAGGATGCGCTCGACGTCTGCTGCGGCCTGCGCGGCGCGGGCGGCGAGGGCGACGTTGTTGAACAGACAGAAGCCCATGGCCCGGTCGGTCTCGGCGTGGTGCCCGGGCGGGCGTACCGCCGCGATTCCCGAAGCGACATCGCCGCGTGCGACGGCTCGCACCAGGTCGATGCTCGCGCCCGCCGCGAGCTCGGCGACCTCGAGGCTCTCGGGCGAGAGGTAGGTGTCGGCATCGAGATGGGTCGGCGCGCGCTCCACCGCCTCACCGATCGCTCGCAGGTGCGCCAGCGGATGGACACGCAGCAGCTCGGGGGTCTCGGCCCGCCGCGCGGGGATCCGGTCGAGCTCCGAGGCGCGTTCCGCGATGGCCTCGGCCACCGAGGCGAGCCGCTCGGGGCGTTCGGGGTGGCCCGCCGGTGCCCGGTGGTTCCGATAGCGGGGATCCTCGACGACCGCGACTCGCGCATCCTGCGACATTCGGGAAAATTACCCGAGTCGGGCAGGTCGGGCGATCGCTCCGCCTCGGCGGTGTCGAGGCCGGCGGCGCCTACCCGTCCCGAGCCTCGAGAGGAGCGGCTGCGTGCCCGAAAAGCTGACGGTCGCCATCACGGGGCTGGGTTCGTTCATCGGCCAGCGACTCGCGCATCGCCTGCTCGAACGGCATCCCCACGTGCGGGTGCTCGGGCTCGACCTGCGACGCCCCTACCGGCTCGAGGGCCGGATCGACTTCGAGCGGGTCGACCTCACCGAACCCACCGTCGACGGACGTCTCGCGGATGTCCTCGAACGCCATCGCGCCGACGTCCTGGTGCACACCGCCTTCCGCTCCGAGCCGACCGCCGATGTCGATGCGGATCACGAGCTGGAAACCATCGGCAGCCTGCACGTCATGCATGCCTGCGCCGCGGCCAAGGTGCGGCGCATCGTGGTGGCGTCGACGACCATGGTGTACGGGCCCTGGCCCGACAACCCGAACTACCTGACCGAGGACCACCCGCTGCGCGGTCATCCCGACGCGCATTGCGTGGTGAACCGGGTCGAGACGGAAGCCCTCGTGGCCCGCTGGCAGACCCGCCACCCCGACGTGGACGTCACCGTGCTGCGGCCCTGCTGGATGATGGGACCGACCTTCACCGACTCGGTGGTGCGCTTCTTCGCGCGCTCCCGCGTGCCGGTTCTGCTCGGCTACGACCCGCTCATGCAGTTCGTCCACGAGGACGATTGTCTGCACGCGTTCGAGAGGGCGACCCTCGAGGCGAAGCGTGGCGTCTACAACCTGGTGGGGACCGGTGTGCTGCCCCTCGGCACCATCCTCCGCGTCGCCGGCAAGCGTCCGTGGCCGCTTCCCGCGCCCCTGTTGTACCGGCTCGGGTCTCTTCCCAACCAGGCCCAGACGGGCGACACCCCGGCCGGCTTCTTCGACTATCTCCGCTACCTCTGGGTGGCCGACGGCGAGCGTGGCTGGAACGCGTTCGGAGAGCCCGTCTATTCCACACGCGAGGCGTGGATGTCCTTCGTCTCGAACCGGCGCATGCGGCGCTATCGCTAGCGGAAGGCCGACCGGCATGGACTCCTCCCAGCCTCCGATCCAGGGTCCGACACGCCTCGACGAGAGCACCCTCGACCGGGCGCTCGACGATCTGAGGGTCGCGATCCGATCGCGGGTGCGGGTCCCGGCCGAGCGCGCCGAGTCGTCGTTGCACGACTGGATGGAGGCCTTCGACCGGGCGCGCCAGTGGCTGGGCGCATTCGGGATCGAGGAGCGCACCGGCGAGGTCGACGAGTTCGGCGCAGACGAGGTCGCCATCCGCAAGGCGGCCCCCCTCCTCGATGCGCTCCACGATCGATACTGGAGGGTCGACGTGCACGGACTCGAGCACGTCCCCGAGCTCGAGCCCTGCCTGCTGGTCGCCAACCGGGCCGGCCTGCTGCCCTACGACGGGATCATGATCTCGCACGTGCTCGCCCGGGGGCGTCCGTGCGGCCTGCGACCGCGATTCCTCGTGGCCGACTGGCTCGTGACGCTGCCCTTCGCCCAGCCGTCGCTCGCGCGCCTCGGCGGCGTTCGCGCATCGCGCGAGAACGCGAGCCGGCTCCTGCGTCACGGCCACCAGGTGATCGCCTTTCCGGAAGGCGCCAAGGGCGCGACGAAGCTCTTCCGCGACCGCTACCGCCTCCAGCGCTTCGGACGCGGCGGGGTGGTGCGCCTCGCGCGCGAGGCCCAGGTGCCGGTGGTCCCGGTCGCCGTGATCGGAGCCGAGGAGGTGCATCCGGTCTTCTTCCGGGTCGAGACGCTCGCCCGTTCCCTGGGACTGCCCTTCCTGCCGGTGACTCCCACCTTCCCGTGGCTCGGACCGGCCGGGCTGCTGCCCCTGCCCTCGAAGTGGTCGATCCGCTTCGGTCCGCCGCTCCCGATCGACCGGCTCGGTCCCGATGCGGCCGACGACGAGCTGCTGCTCTCGCGCCTCACGGCCGAGCTGCGGGAGCGCATCCAGGAAATGATCGACGAGGGCCTCTCGGCCCGACCGTCGGTGTGGGGGTAGGGCGTTTCGGTCGCTCTGGGACGGCTGAGCGGACCCTCGTGGGTGGCCCGTCCTCAGTTGCGCGGATCGGGGACCGACTCCGGCTCTTCGGGCACGCCCTCGCGCGTGCGGCTGCGACCGAGCGCCTCGACCGCCTCGGCGACCCGATCGAGATTGCGGTTCAGGGCCTCGATGTCGGAGCGTCGCGGAAGGTCCAGGATGCGCAGCACCCGTTCCACCGAGTTCTGGATGATCTTCTCGAAGTCGGGTGACGCGTAGGCGATCCAGTCGCCGAGCCCCCGCGTCTCGCGCTCCTCGTCGCGCAGGTGCTCCTTCTCGCCCTCGCGCCGCGTCGCCACCAGACGACGCATGTTCTTCTGGATCTCCTCGATCCCTTCCTGGGCGTCGCCGACGCCTCGTCGCAGCGCGGTGTAGAGCACGTCGCCGCCGCGGTGGATGAGCTCGGAGAGGACGGAGCCGGGCATGCCCCGGTTCGTGCGTTCGTTGTCCACGAGGATCTGGGAGAGCGCGATCGAGGTGATGTCCTCACCCGTCTCGTTGTCGATCACGCGGACCTCGTCGCCCTGCTCGATGAGCTCGGCGATTCCCTTGAGCGTGATGTAGCGGCTGGTGTCGGTGTTGTAGAGCTTACGGTTCGCGTAGCGCTTGATCAGAATCGCCATCGGCTCGGCGCCCTCTTTTCTGCGTGGGTAGCACAGGCCCGAAATCGCCGTCAGCCCTCGACGGGGACGCGTTCCACCTTCGGGGCGTCGGGCGCGCGGCGGCGGCCGAAGCGGCGGGTGCGGTTCTCGCGAGGCTGTCGCGCGGCCGTCACCGGGCGCGATGTGGGCGGGCCTGCGTAGCGCCGGACGCCGCGCGACCCCAGGGAATATCGCAGGCCGAGGGAGGCGCGCAGCACCAGCCAGTCGACGATGGCGGCGCCGCGCGA
>CAYYUT010000315.1:0-1434 GCA_964474935.1 uncultured Spirochaetales bacterium | reverse complement strand
GAGGTAGGCGCGCAGGACGGCCCGGGCGTCGGGGTCGCGCCGGGCCCGCTGCTCCCACCGCGCCACTTCGGCGTCGAGCGCGTCGGCCACGGCACCGAGCAGCTCGGGGCTCTCGATCCCGTGCTCGCTCCAGGCCGCGAGATCGTCGAGCGTGCGCCGGAGGAGGGCGACGCCCGCCGGCGGTGAGTCCGGGCTCGCACCCATGGCGAGGGTGGCGGCGTCGGTGAGCGCGCGGGCGGCCGCCAGGCTCTCGGCCAGGGCGCGGCGTCCGTGCTCGGCGGCCTCGGCCAGGGCTTCCTCGACCGTCCGCGGCGACGGCGTGGCGGCGCGCGACTTCGGCATGTCCTTCACCCCTCCCGCTGATCCCCGAACACATGATCCGCCACCAGGGCGAGCCCGTCGAGGTCGTGGACGTCGCCCCCGAACTCGGGAACCACCCTCCAGAAGAGCCCCCGCTCCGCCGCTGCGTCGCGGAGCGGTCGGGCGTCGGCCGTATGGTGGCGCACCACCGCGGCGTAGCGCGCGGCCGCCGCGATGGCCGCGTGCGCGGCCCGATCGGCGTCGTCGCCCGCGGCGTCCGGCGACCCATCGCTCGCGGACGAGGCGCGCAGGGCCTCGGCCAGCGCCCGGTGCGCTTCGTCCTCGCAGCCCCGCTCCGGGATCGCCTCGGGAACGGGACCGCAGGGCCAGGTGCGCGCCCGGTTCACCACCACCCCCGCGAGCGGCACCTCCGAGCGCTCCAGATGCCCGAGGAAGCCGGTGGCCGCGTGCACCGATTCGCGCGCAGCTCCGGCCACCAGCACGAAGGAGCACTCGGGGCCGAGGAGCAGGCCCCGGAGGCGCCCCGCGCGCTCGCGAAAGCCCTCCGACATGCCCTCGAAGGCGAGCAGGAAGTCGGAGATCTCGTCGAGGAAGCCGACCCCGGAGACGCGTTCGATCAGCGAGAGCACCCGGTAGGCGCTCCGCTGGAACACCCGGAACCCGAGCCGGCCCGCCGAGAAGGCCGGATGCAGGAGGAGCTTCACGATCCGGCTGTCGAGGAACTCGATCAGACGCTGAGGCGTCTCGAGGAAGTCGAGCGCGTGCTGGGCCGGCGGGGTGTCCACGACGATCAGGTCGAACTCGCGGCGTTCGGACAGCTCGAACACCTTCTCCATCGCGGCGTACTCGGCGCTCCCGGCCAGGGCATCGGACACGTGCTGGTAGATCCGGTTGTCGAAGATCCGGCGCTGCGTCTGCTCGTCTTCCGCGAAGCGCTCGACCAGGCCGTCGAGGGTGCGCTTCATGTCGAGCATCATCGCCGAGAGCCCCGCGTCGCCAGGGACCCCGAGCCGATCGAGGGTCGCCCTCGGAATGGCCTGGGGTTCGTTGCCGAGCGTCTCGAGCCCGAGGGCGCCCGCGCGCCGGCGGGCCGGGTCGATCGTGCTCACGAGC
>CAYYUT010000314.1:0-5026 GCA_964474935.1 uncultured Spirochaetales bacterium | reverse complement strand
CGGGCGGGCGCCGCCGACGCCGCTCGGGCGGCGGCCGCGGCCGCCGCCCCGGTGGCGGTGGCAGCGGGGGCGGAGGACGCGGCGGCGGCCGACGGTAGCCGCGGGGCGCGGGGCGCTTCGGCGTAGATCACGGGAAAGGCGGCGGGTCCGCCTCCAACTCCTGACGCAGAGTCTCCGGACGCACCCGATAGCGGCAGAACTCGTCGGCCTAGCGCAGGTCGACCTGGCGCCCCTGGCCGTAGACCCCCCGGCAGCAGGCCACTCTTGCCCGACTGTCGGGACCCCTCCACAAGAAAAGCCTGGACGCCGGGCGAAGCGTCGCGACGCCGGGCCGGGGAAGGCGCGGGTCGTCTTGAAGACCGACTTCGATCCATCAGGATGATTCGAAGTATCGCCGCTAGGTATGGGCGGAACTGTGGGCCGCCGGCGGGCACGGCAACCGCCGCGCGGAGAGCGCACATGGGGATGCGCCGAGGGCGGACACCCGGCCGTCTTCGTACTGCCAGCCACCGAGTCCGAACGCGAGCAGGCCCGCGGGCCGGATGGCGACCGACGGCGGCCGACCGATGGCGTCGGCCCTACCATGCGATGGTGACGTCGTCCCCGCTCGACCCATTCAAGACGTACTTCGGCTCGACGCTCGCGCCGACGATTCCACTCGCCAGCGTATACGCGGACGACGTCGTGTTCGAGGACCCGCTCCACCGCGCGACGGGGCTCGCGGAGCTGGGGGCCTACTTCGAACGGCTGAACCGGAACGTCCGGAGCGCCCGTTTCACCTTCACGCACGAATGGACGGACGGCGGTTCGGCCGCGCTGGCCTGGACGCTCGAGCTCGAGCTGCGCCGGCCCGCGCGAGCGATCCGCCTGCCCGGCATGAGCCGGCTCGAGTTCGGCCCGGACGGGCGCATCCGACACCAGCGCGACTACTTCGACGCGGGCGCCCTCGTGTACGAGCAGATCCCGCTGCTCGGTCGCGTCATCCGCTCGATCAAGACCCGGCTCTGACTCCCCGACCCGTCGGGCCGCGATCGTCCGTTGGCGGCGGAGCGCGAGGACATCGTCCCGGCCGATCCGACCGCCCGCCCGTCCCGCCGCGCCTCTCCGCGTCCGCACCCCCGCGGTTCCCGGCTGCCGGTTGACTTTCGGTTTTGTTTCGTATACGCTCAGGTCGTTGTCGAGGGCGGCGAACGCCCTCCGCGGGCTGCGGTCTCTCGCTCATCCCAAGGTCCCGGTCGATCGGCCCCATGGCATCGAGTCGGAGCTCTCATCGAATTCGCCTCGACGGGCGTGCGCATGCGGTCGCCTCGAAGGCGGCGGCGTCGCAGATCGCTGCGGCCCCCATCGCAGGGGGCACGCGGCGGCGGCTCGCCGGCTCGCTGGCTCGGGGGCGAAACCGCAAGCGCACCGGTCCACCGTGGTGCCGGCACCGACGCGTCGGAGCCGCTCGAGACCACGCTTCGCGCGCTGGCCGCGAGCGCCGGTCCTCTTCGGAGAACGCTCGCGGCCGTCGCGGCCCGGATCGTCGAGACGCGCGCGCACGAACGGCTGGGCTTCGCCCGCATCGGCGATTACGCCCGCGAGCGGGCGGGCATCTCGGGACGACAGCTGCACGACCTCGCGCGGGTCGATCGCGCGCTGCGCTCGCTGCCCGTCATCGATCGCGCGCTCTCACGGAACGAGATCTGCTGGAGCAAGGTGCGGCTCGTGACGAGGGTCGCCACGTCGGACGACGAATCGGCGTGGCTCGCCCGGGCCCGAGGCTCGACGGCGAGAGCCCTCGATGGCGCCGTGCGCAGGGCGCTTGCCGACGGAGACGGGCCGCCCCGACCCGCGGATCCGGCCCACGAGTCGGCCGATGATTCCCCGAAGCAGCGCCTCGCGCTCCGCTGCACCGCCGCCGATCTGCGCCGATGGCATCGGATGCGCGAGCTCGCGGCAAAGGTGGCCGGTCATCGGATCCCGGAGTGCGAGGCCTTCGAGATGGTCGTGGCGGAGGCCTTTGCCGCCATCGGTCCGTCAGTCGAGTCCGACGGCCGCGACCCGTTGGAGAGTCCGAGCGCGCCCGCCATCGGCAACCCGACCGGTGACCTGACGGGCGCCAACACCGGCGCCGATCCGACCGGAGCGGCAACCGGCGCCGCAACCGGCGACGACTCGATGACCGCCGCGATGCCCAGCCACGACACGACCGTTGACGCCGAAGCGGGAACGACTCTCGACACCGACACGCCGGCGGTCGCCACGGCCATGACCGAAGCTCCTCCCTTCGTCCTCGCGATCACCGAGGGCCTCGAGCAGGCCGACGCCTTCGACCTCGACGCCCGCCTCGCCCGTGCCATCCGGCGGGAACAACGCCTCGACGCCGCCATGGCACCTCTGCTGCGCGCGCTCGGCTCGGCCCACTACGAGTGGAGCATCGCATGGACTCCCGTCGCTGCGTTCGCGCGCGAGGCGCTGGGGTTGGCCCCATCGAAAGCGCGCGCCCTCATCCGGCTCGAGCGGGTCGGAGACGTCTGCCCTGAGCTTCGCGAGGCCTTCCGGTCGGGACGGCTCTCGTGGGTGAAGGCGCAACTCCTCGCGCCCTTGTTCGCCCTCGAGATCGACGGAGAGTGGCGGCCCCGCTGGGTGGAATGGGCCAAGCGAGTCACGGTCCGGCGCCTCGAAGAGGACGTGGCGACTGCCTGCCTGCTTCGCGCCGCCTCGCCGGACGGCTGGGAGCGCGCCAGGTCCGATCCCGCCTCCGCGCGCGACGTGATGAGAGACGCGTCCCGGGAGGACGGGGGCCGATCAATGTGTGCACACGATCCCGACGCCGCAGCGGCCCTGGCGACCGAACGGCTCGAGTGGCGACTGCCGGTCGAGGTGGCGGCGCTCGTTCGGGCGGTGATGTCGGCCCTTCGGTCTCGCTGGATCGCGAAGACGCGACGCATCCCGACGGACGCCGAGGTCTTCGGGGCGATGCTGGCCATCGCCGAGGAGACCTGGCTCGGCCGCGAGCCAGGCGCCCGCAAACCCGATCCGGTGTTCGAACGCGACCACTACCGGTGCGCCGTCCCCGCCTGCAGCTCGCGGCGGAACCTTCACGATCATCACATCCAGTTCCGGTCGGCGGGCGGCGGCGACGAGCTCGAGAACCGGATCACCCTCTGCGCGTTCCACCACCTCCGCGGGGTGCATAGCGGAATCGTGCGGGTCCGAGGCCTGGCGCCCGACCATCTTCGCTTCGAGCTCGGCGTCCGCGACGGTGTCGCCTGGGCCGTGTACCTCTCGGGCGACGTGGTCGCGCCCGGTCCCCGCCCCGAGCCTCACCCCAGCCCGGGAGCCGCGCCGATGATATAACCCCCACATGCGTCGACACCGACATCTGCGAAGGGCCTTCCTGTCCGCGAGCTCGCTGGCGGCCATCCGTCTGATCATGAGCTGCCTGGTTGCCCCTGTGGCCGCGGTCGGCGCAGTCGGCGCGGGCATGGCAGTGGCAGCCGACGACGTACCGGACGCCATCCTCGGCCGGGCGGGACCCCCGACTGGCAAGACGGTCCACTACTTCGGAGGCCCCGACGGCGATCCCAAGGCTGCCGGCTATCTGGCCGAGCCCGGACCCGACCTCGAAGGGCCCCACGGAAGCGTGATCCTGATCCACGAGTGGAATGGACTCGTGGACCGTGTTCGCCAGGTGGCCGACGCCTTCGCGGGCGAGGGCTATGTGGCCCTCGCCGCCGATCTCTATTCGGGCCGCGTCGGGACCAGCCGGGAAGAGAACCTCGCCCTGGTGCGCGAGACCCTGGCCTCACCCGACCGCATCGTCGCCAACCTCGACGCTGCGGCCGCCTTCCTCCGCGCCCGCGACGACGTCACCGGCAAGGTGGCGGCCATCGGCTGGTGCTACGGCGGCGGGGTGGCCCTCAGCTACGCCCTCGGCGGCGAGCACCACGAGGGCACGGCGATCTTCTACGGTCGCCTTCTCGCCGACCCCGAGGAGCTCGCCGGAATCAACCACGAGGTCTACGGGACCTTCGCCGGCAACGATCGCGGCATCACCCCCGAGCAGGTGGCGGCCTTCGTCACCGCCCTCCGCAAGGCCGGTGTCCCGAACGAGGTCCACGTCTACGACGAGGTCGATCACGGGTTCTGGCTCTACGTCGATCGAGACCCCGACCACAACCGGAAGCCAGCCGCAGACGCCTGGAGCCGACTCAAGTCCTACCTGAAGCGCAACGTCCAGTAGCGCTCCCGGGCACCGCCCGAGACCCGGAGCCGGGCCTTGCCGTCGCCGAGTTCGAGCGCGACCACGATCCGACCGGCGCCCTCGAAGCGGCGCCCGAGCCGACCGGCATCGATGGCCACGGCCCCACGCCCCGACCCGGCACCCGAAACCTCACTCGACACCCCAGTCGACACACTCCCGCATCCCAGCATCCCCGCCGACGGCTCGAGCCTCTGTCTCTTGTCCTCGTCGAGCCGGATCCCTGCCACCGTGCCGGTAGGGTCGGCGAAGAGGATGCTGGCAGCCCCCCCACTCGGGCGCCGCTCGCACCATTCGAGCGCCGCGTCGATGCTCGCGGTCCGCTCGAGACACTGCTGCGCCAGGAGCAGCGCCGGCACCCGACACCCGGTGGGCCACGCATCCGAGGGCTCGACGCTGGTGGCCGCGGCCAGTCCGGCCGTGTTCACCCCCACGACGGCCCCCGGAAGCCACGGCCAGGTCCACTCCAGGACGGGCAGACCTCCGTCCGCGTCGATGCGCCGGACACAGCCCCCGAGCTCCGACCCGGCTCGAGCCTCTGCGGCCACGAGCCCGCGCACGAGCGGCAGCACGGCGACGAGACCGCGCGGCACCCCGAACCTCGGTCCCACGGCACTCGGCTCTGGCGCACCCAGGCCGAGTCCGAACTCACCACAGAGCGCGGCCACGAGCGCCCGTCGAGGCACCCCGCTTCCGAGCGACATGCCCTTCAATCGTTCGTCCAGGTGCGGAGCGTGACGCCTCAGGTCGAGCGCGACGGCCGTGAGCAGCTCCTCGGAT
>CAYYUT010000313.1:0-5040 GCA_964474935.1 uncultured Spirochaetales bacterium | reverse complement strand
GACGCCCTGGAGGAACTCGCCGATCGCCTGATTCTCGCCCAACCCCTGCTGGGCGAGCTCGCCCGCGACCGCGGGCTCCACGGGTTCTTCTCGCTTCTCGCCGATTCGATCGACGCGACCGCGAGCGAGCTGATCGATCCGGAACGGCTCGTCGCGGTGCTCGACGAGGTGAGTGCCTCGGTCGAAGCGGAGCTGGCTGGCCGACAGCGCGCCATCTCCTGGATGAGCCTGATCTACGGCGATCTCGGCGTCGAGCAGCGTCGCGAGTTCCTGCTCGTCACCCCGGTGGTCGACTTCAGCCAGGTACGGCCGGCCGGCGCCGCCATCGAGGGGCTGCGCGAGCTCTTCGCCGAGCTCGGGCTCGATGGCTCGCCCCCGCTCGGAGCGCGCGCCCGCATGACCGGCACCTTCGTGCTGTCGCACGAGGAGTCGCAGCACGTCGACGAACAGTCCCGTCTCGCCGGCCTCGTCTCGTTCGTGCTCGTGTCGATCGTGATGGTGGGGGGACTCGGATCCTGGCGCATGGCGGTGTGCGCCATGACGACCCTGCTCGTCGGGCTCGGGCTCACCGCCGGCTTCGCCGCCTTCGCGGTGGGGCGGCTGAACCTGATCTCCGTGGCGTTCGCGGTGCTCTTCATCGGACTCTCGATCGATTTCGGGATCCATCTATGTGTTCGCTACCGCGAGCTGGTGACGACCGGCGCCGCGACGCGCGAGGCGTTGCGGGGCGCGGCGCGAAGCGTCGGTGGCTCGCTCGCGATCTGCGCCTTCACCACCGCGATCGGGTTCTATTCGTTCGTCCCCACCCGCTACCTGGGCGTGGCCGAGCTCGGCCTGATCGCCGGTACGGGGATGTTCGTGAGCCTGCTCGCCAACCTGACCCTGCTCCCGGCGCTGCTCGCGCGGTTCGCGCCCGCCTCGTGCTTGTCGGGCGCGCGCTCCCGCACGCCCCGCGGTCTGGCGCGCTGGCTGGGCGTGCCACGGCGCCACGCCCGAGGCGTGCAGCACGCGGCCCTGGCAGCCACCGTCGTCGCCTTCGCCTGGCTCCCGGAGGTCGAGTTCGACGCCAATCCCCTTCGGATGCGCGATCCCACCACCGAGTCGGTCCAGACCTTCGAAGACCTTCTCGAGCAGGGCCAGGCCTTCCCCTGGAACGTGAGCATCCTGGTCGACGGGCGCCCCCAGGCGACGGCCCTCTCGCGTCGGCTCGAGGAGCTTCCCGGGGTGGCCGAGGCGCTCACCCTCGACGACTTCGTGCCCGATGCCCAGGCCGAGAAGCTCGAGATCCTGGAGGAGCTCGAGCTCCTGGTCGGCCCGGCCCTGGCGCCCGAGGTGGACAGGCCGGCCTCGACGCCGCAGCAGACGGAGAGCGCGCTCCTGCGTCTCGAGTCGGAGCTGGACAGTCCGGAGTTCGTGGAGGTCCAGCCCGGACTGGCGGCGGCCGCCCGCCGCCTGCGCGGAAACCTCGAGCGGTTCCGGGTCTCGATGCTCGGTCGCGAGGGCGACCGGGCCCTCGAGCGGCTCGAGTACAGCCTGCTCGGCACCTTGTCCGAACGCCTGCGGATCCTCGGCGTGGCCCTCGGCGCGGGTCCGGTGTCGTTCGAGGACCTTCCGGCCGAGCTCGTGGATCGCTTCCGCGACGACCGCGGGCGCGTACGCGTCGAGGTCTTCCCGTCGGACAACCTCGATAGCAACGAAGCCCTCGAGCGCTACGTCGCCGAGGTGAAGAGCGTGGCGCCGGACGTCGTGGGCGAGGGGGTCGTCATCCTCGAATCGGAGCGGGCGGTGATCGACGCTCTGACCCAGGCCCTGGTGACCGCTGCCCTCGCCATCTTCGCCCTGCTGCTGCTCGTATGGCGCAACCTCCGCGATGCCCTGCTGGTCGCGGTCCCGATCGGGCTCGCCGCCCTCTTCACGGCCGCCGCCTCGGCCGGCGTCGGCATGCCGATCAATTTCGCCAATGTGATCGTGATACCCCAGCTGCTCGGGATGGGCGTCGACAGCGGAATCCATCTGGTCCATCGGCTGCGGATGGACGGAGGCGGCACCAGCCTGCTCGAGACGAGCACGGCCCGGGCCGTACTCCTCTCCGCGCTCACCACGATCGCGAGCTTCGGAACCCTCGGTCTCTCAAGCCATCCGGGCATCGCAAGCCTCGGGCGCCTGCTCGCGCTCGGGCTCACGTTCATGCTGCTCACGACGATGGGCGTGCTGCCAGCCCTCGCCCAGCTGGCTATCGGAGAAGGGCCACCGAGTCGCGGGCCCAGTCGAGCACCGTGATCGGCGCCAGGAAGCCGGGACCATCGTTCGGGAAGAACCCCAGGAAGAGCACGACCAGGGTACAGGCGAGCAGCGTCAGCCACTCCGGCGACGAGGTCTCGAGCCGGCGCGATTCGTCCCCCGGCTCGCGCATGAACATGACCACCGGCAGACGCAGGTAGTAGTAGACCGACACCAGGCTTGCCATCACGCCGATGATGGCGAGCGGCACCTGTCCGGCGTCGACCGCCGACTTGAAGATCCAGAACTTCGCGAAGAAGCCCCCGGTGCCCGGGATCCCGGCGAGCGCCAGCATGAAGAGGGTCATCAGCCCGGCCAGCACCGGCCGGCTCTGGTAGAGCCCCGCGAAGTCGTCGAAGCGCTCGGCGTCCTTGGCCCGGTGCGCCAAGGCCATCATCACGGTGAAGGCGCCGAGATTCATGAACACGTACACCAGCAGGTAGAAGAGAACCGCCGCGTAGCCCTCCTGGCTACCCGCCACGAAGCCCACCAGGAGATAGCCGGCATGGGCCACGCTCGAATAGGCCAGCATGCGCTTCACGTTGTCCTGGATCACCGCCATCACGTTGCCGACGACCATGGTGAGCGCCGCGAGGACCCAGAGCACCGAGCGGAGTGCCTCGTCGCCCCCGCCGAACGCTTCCGACACGATCCGCAGGAGTGTCACGAAGGCGGCCGTCTTCACCGTCACGGCCATGTAGGCCGTCACCGAGGTGGGTGCGCCCTCGTAGACGTCGGGCGTCCACTGGTGGAAGGGCACCGACGCGATCTTGAAGGCGAATCCCACGATCACGAGCGCCAGGCCCACCGCGGCCAGGGTGTTCTCGGGATCGAAGGCCTCCCGGATCCCGGCGAACTGGGTCGCGCCGGTCGCGCCGTAGAGGAGCGCCATGCCGTAGAGCAGGATCGCGCTCGCGAAGGCACCGATCACGAAATACTTGCGCGCCGCTTCGTTGCTACGGAGCTTGCGTCGGTCGAAGCCCGCCAGCACGTACACGGGGATGCTCATCACCTCGAGCCCGAGGAAGACCATCATCATGTCGATGGACGAGACCATGAGGATCATGCCCGAGGTCGCGATCATCAGGAGCGCGTAGTACTCGCCATGGTTGATCCGAAGCTCGTCGAGATACGAGACCGACACCAGACAGACGAGCGCCGATGCCACCGACACCAGCACGATGGCGAAGTTCGACACGCGGTCGAGGCGTAGCATCGGGTGGTCGAGATTGAACACCTCAGCGCCCCCGAAGTAGAAGGCCTGTCCCGCCGTCGCCGTGGCCAGCACGAGAAAGCCCACCGAGACCATGGCGAGGACGATGCCGATCGCGCTCGCGGGCGCCGGGCGCGAGCGCATGGTGGCACTCCGCGAGAGGAAGACCTCGCCCAGCAGGACGACGCAGGCTCCGATCGCCACGAACCCGGCGGGGGCCAGCGCTGCGAAGCGCAGCTCGGGAAAATCGATCATCGAGCGTTCCCTCGCTCCGGGGTCGGGCCCCCGACCCGGACGTACGTGAGCCCGGCCTGCGGACGCTGGGCGACCGGCGCCCCCTCGGGACGCGGACCGAGCCGGCGGGCCGCTGTCTCCGCGGCCGTGGTGCCGCCGTTCACCGCTGCCAGGTCGGCGCCCCGGAGTTCCATCTGGCGCATCACCTCGGTCACCGAGGCGTCGAGACGGC
Source organism: uncultured Spirochaetales bacterium (assembly GCA_964474935.1). Classification (GTDB taxonomy): domain Bacteria; phylum Myxococcota_A; class UBA9160; order UBA9160; family JAFDDA01; genus CAYYUT01. Next base: position 1,081 of record CAYYUT010000313.1, on the reverse strand, counting down.
GCAGGAACGGCTCGGGCTGGATCCCGATCCAGAAGATCGGGACCAGAAGCGCCACCATCACCGCCTTCTCTCGCAGGTCGAGGTCGAGCAGACCCCGATTCTCGGCCTTCTCCACCGGACCGAAGAACACCCGCCGCACCATCCAGAGCATGTAGGCCGCCGCCAGGATCACTCCGAGAGCCGTCGCGACACCCACGGCTGGCGAAGCCAGGAAGGCGCCGACCATGATCAGGAACTCGCCCACGAAGCCGTTCAGCATCGGCAGCCCGATGCTCGACATGGTGACGATCACGAACATGGCGGCGAAGACCGGCATCGGCTTGGCGATCCCCCCGAACTCGGCGATCAGCCGGGTGTGCCGACGCTCGTAGATCATACCGACCAGCAGGAAGAGCGCGCCGGTGGAGAGGCCGTGGTTGACCATCTGGAGCACGGATCCCGCGATCCCCTCGGCGTTGAGCGCGAAGAGGCCGACCATCACGAAGCCGAGGTGCGCCACCGACGAGTAGGCGACCAGCTTCTTGATGTCCTCCTGCACCATCGCCACGAGCGAGCCGTACAGGATGCCGATCACCCCGAGGGTGAAGGCCAGAGGCACCATCTCGACCGCCGCCACCGGGAAGAGCGGCAGCGCGAAGCGCACGAATCCGTAGGTCCCCATCTTGAGGAGTACCCCGGCCAGCACCACCGAGCCGGCCGTGGGGGCCTCGACGTGCGCATCCGGCAGCCAGGTGTGGAAGGGGAAGACCGGCACCTTGATCGCGAACGCGAGCGCGAAGGCCGCGAAGAGCCAGGTCTGGGTCTGCCACCACACCGCGTCGCCTCCGAGCAGCGGCACCTCGGTGGCGAGCAGTCCGGGCCGGTTGCTGAATCCCGGCGCCGTCACCAGGTCGAAGTTGAGCACGCCGAACTGCTCGAAGTGGAGGTAGTAGAGCACCAACGCGGCGACCAGCATCAGGAGCGAGCCGAACATCGTGAACAGGAAGAACTTGATGGCCGCATAGATGCGACGCTGCCCGCCCCAGCTCCCGATGATGAAGTACATCGGGATCAGCATCACTTCCCAGAACAGGTAGAACTG
>CAYYUT010000312.1:0-5048 GCA_964474935.1 uncultured Spirochaetales bacterium | reverse complement strand
GGAACACGATCGCCGCGAACCCTTCGAGCCGGGTGAACGAGACGGCGATCACGCTGAAGCAGCCGGTCAGGAAGTAGATCGACAGAACGGCGTCCCGATGAGAGCCTACGGAATCCAGCAACCGATGGTGCATGTGCTGGCGATCCGGGTCGAAGATGTGCTGCCGGCGGGCGAGCCGGCGCAGCACCGAGAGCCCCATGTCGAGGATCGGCACGGCCAGGGCCAGAATCGGCACGACGAAGGTCAGCAGCGTCGCCTTGGCGTACCCCTCGAGGGCCAGGATCGAGAGCGTGTAGCCCATGAACAGGGCGCCGGTGTCGCCGAGGAAGATGCGCGCCGGAGAGAAATTGAAGGGAAGAAACCCCAGCAGCGAGCCCACGAAGGCGAGGCCGATGGTCATGCCGAAGGTCTCGCCCGCCTGCCAGCAGATGTAGGTCAGCGTGGCCGCCACGATCGCGCCGACCCCGGTGGCGAGGCCATCGAGCCCGTCGAGAAGGTTCATCGCGTTGGTGATGCCGACGATCCAGAACGTGGTGACCGCGAACATGATCACCGGGTGGAACTCCCATTTCGTGCCGAAGATGGGCTCACGGACGTAGTCGATCTGGAAGCCGTAGTAGATGGCAATGGCCGCAGCGGCGATCTGACCGAGCAGCTTGGTCCGCGCACGCAGCGTGAAACGGTCGTCGTAGACGCCCACGATGAGCATCAGGGCCCCGCCCACCAGGAAACCCTCGGCGTGCCCTCGGAAGCTCGTACCCTCCTGTCCTCCGACGAGGATGGCGCTCGCGATCCCGACGAAGAACCCGAGGGCCACCGCGATCCCACCGAGCAACGGGATGTCGTCGCGCCGGCTCACCTTGCGCTCGTTCGGACGGTCGATGATGGCGAGCGACTTGGCCACGCGGCTCACGATGGGCGTCGCCATGGCCGCCACGCAGAACGCGACGACGAGCGGAACGAGCAGCGCGGCCAGATTCATCGTTCAGCCCCGTTCGGAGTCGGTCCGGCTCAGTGGCCGGCGGAGTGTCGCGCGCCCGCGAGCTGTGCGCCGTTCAGCACCAGACCCAGGATCCGCCGGCGATCGATCACGTCGAGCACCGCCTCGACGTCCTCGCTCGGGGTGCTGTCGGCCCGGACCACCAGCACGATTCCGTCGGCCTGCTCGCTGATGCTCTTGGCGTCCGGCATCCCGAGCGCCGACGGCGAGTCGAGGATCACCGTGTCGTAGCTGCGCGAGAGGTCGTCGAGGACCGAGCGCATCTTGCCCGACGAGAGCAGCTCCGACGGATTCGGGGGAACCCCCCGCACGGCCAGGACTTCGAGATTCAGGCCCTCGACCTTGATGATGGCGTTCTCGAGACTCGCCTGATCGGTGAGCACCTCGGCCAGACCGGCCTCGGGATTGAGGCCGAGGGTTCGGTGGATGTGCGGGCTGCGCATGTCGCAGTCGACCAGCAGGACGCGGCGTCCGACGCTCATGGCCGTGACGACGGCGAGATTGATCGCCGCGGCCGTCTTGCCTTCCCCTTCGAGCGCACTCGTGACGACGATGCTCCGGATGGGTCGCTCGGCGGCCTGCGAGTCGATCCGCGCGCGCAGACTCCGGAACTGCTCGGCGACGTACGAATCGGGCTGCACCATGGCGATGCGGCGCTTGTTCGCCGCGCCCGGGTCGCTGTCGGGGTCGGCCTTGCGTCGACGCAGCAGACGGTCCCAGAGCGAGCGCGACTCGCGGTCGCTCGCGCGCTTCGGAGGCGTCCAATCGACCGGCAGCTTCGGCGCCGTGTCGTCGATGCGGCGCGTGCGCTCGCTCTCGGCCTTTCTCAGGGCGTCGTAGACCTTCCCCATCGAATCTCTCCTTACGCGGACCGCCGGAACAGGCCGAGCAGACCCCGCTTGGAACGGGTCGCCGGCTCGGCCGGGGTCTCGAGCCCGCCATCCGGTCCGGTGGCGGCAGTCAACTCCAGATCCTTGGCGACCTCGCCGACCGATTTCCGATCGACCCGGGCGAGATCGCGCGAGTAGCCCAGCAACAGCGCCCCGTCGCAGAGCACGTTGACCAGCCTGGGTACCCCGCCGGTGAAGCCGTGCACGGCCCGAAGAGCCCCCTTGTCGAAGAGCGCCTTGCCGGTGTACCCCGCCAGGCGCAAGCGCTCGTCGATGTAGGAGGCCGTCTCCCCGCTGCTGAACGGACGCAGGTGATACCTCAGGACGATCCGTTGGCGCAGCTGGCGCAGCTCGGGCCGCGCCAGCATCTGCTTGAGCTCGGGCTGGCCCACCAGCATGATCTGGAGGAGCTTGGAGGACGGCGTCTCCAGGTTCGAAAGCAGTCGGATCTCCTCGAGCATCTCGGGCGCCAGGTTCTGGGCCTCGTCGACGATCAAGAGGGTCGGCGTGTCCGCCTCGAGCCGCTGGATCAGGTAGCGGTTCAGGGCCATCAGGTACTCGCCCTTCGTCCGGCACTCCTCCTCGATGCCGAACTCGTCGAACATCACCTTGAAGAAGTCGATGGGCTTGAGCTTCGGATTGAAGATGAAGGCCGAGGCCGTGCCGGTATCGAGCTGCGAGAGCAGCGAGTGCAGCAGGGTCGTCTTGCCCGTCCCCACCTCGCCCGTGAGCATCACGAAGCCCTTCCGGCTCTCGACCGCGTACTGCAGCATCGCCAGACCCTCACGATGGGTCTCGCCGAGATACAGGAACGCCGGGTCGGGCGTCATCTCGAAGGGGCTGCGCAGCAGTCCGTAGTACTCGCGGTACATCGTCCTCGCCCCGGCCTAGCCGGCCTCCTGCGTCGTCTGGGCCGAATCGGCCCGGCCCGACAGATTGACCCACCAGTACCCGAATGCCGAGCTCCCGAGGACGAAGCCCACCACCGCCGCGGCGGCGAGACCCACCCGCAGGCGGCGACGCCGGGCCGCGGCACGGTCGGCGTCGAGCACGATCGCCGGGATCGTCGCCAGCACCGGGATCCGCAGCGCCCCCTGGAGCTGGCGTGCGCCGTGGAAGGAGGTGTCCACCGCCTCGAGCAGCAGGCCCATGCCGCCACCGAGCGCCCCGCCGAGCAGGACACCCATGGCGAGGATCAGCAGCCGGTTGGGCGAGGACGGCTCCAGGGGCGGCAGCGCCGATTCGAGCACCCGGAACTGCTCGCCCTTCTGGCGTCGCTCCACTCCGGCGGCGACGCCCGCGTCGAGGCGCTTGTCGCTGAACTCGCGGAACTTCTCCGAGAGATAGACGTACTCGCGCTCGAGGGCGGCGAGCTGCTCGGCGACCCGGGGCGTCGCGGCCAGCCGCTCCTGGAGCTCGTCGGCCCGCGTCTCGAGCTGTGACAGCTCTTCCTGGGCCATCGTGATGCGGAGCTCGGCGCGCAGCCTCTCGGCCTCGGCGTTTTGCTGCGCCTCGTTGAGGGAGGCCGGCGCACCATCGGCCGGCGGCGCCGCGTCGGCGCTGATCATTGCGCGCAGCTCCTCCATCTCCTGCTTGGCCGCGATCACGTCGGGGTGCTTGTCGGTGAGACCCCGCGAGCGCATCGCTCCGAGGTTGATCTCGATGGCCTCGAGGCGGCGCACGGGGTCGGACGTCTCGTCACCACCCGTGTCGGCGGAGAGCACCTGCTGTCGGAAGAAGGCCTCGTCGCTGCGCGCCACGGCCATCTCGCCGCGGCTCTGGCGGATCTGGTCGAGCACCCGCTCGAGCATCTGCTGGTTGGTGCGCATGTCCTCGGGCAGGCTGCCGCTGTTGCGCTCCTTCACGCTCGCGATCTCGGCCTCGACCTCGCGAATGCGGGTGGTGAGTCGCTCGAGCTCGGTCTGGATGAACTCGGAGGTGTCGCCCGAGAGCTGGACGCGCTCGCTGATGTGCTTCTCGATGAAGTCGTTGGCGAGCCGGTTGGCCACATTGGCGGCCACCCGCGGGCTGTCGGCCAGGAACGAAATCGTGAAGGTGTTGATCTCGTACTCCTCGCGGCGCCCGCCGGGGCGCTCGCCCGAGAGCTCCGGGAGCACCGGCGCCACGGTGATCTGCTCGCGCATCAGCCCGATGATCTGCTCGCGCGTGAGCGACTCGGATTCGCGCTCGTAGAGCCCGAGGTCGTCGATGATGGCCGACAGCCGCGGGCGACTGAGGATCTGCATGGTCATGAGGTTGAGGCGCTTGTTCAGGTCGCTCGCCTCGAGCCCCGCCTCGATCAGCCGCTCGGAGATCGCCTGGGGCTCGACCAGCACCGTGGCGGTCGCCACGTACTTGTTCGGGAGCCAGGCCACCAGCACCACCGCCACCAGGAATACCGCGAGGCCCACCCACACGCTCACCGCGAGGCGGCGGCGGACGATCCCGACCAGATCCTTGAGCTGAAAACCCTCTTCGACGTTCATGCGCTGCGCTCCATCCTGGGTCCCCTTCCCGAACTAGAGACCCGGCAATCCGAATCGGAACGGATCGAAGTCGTACCGGACACTGAAGACCACCCGAACCCGGTCGAAGCTGGCCGAATCCTGGGCGAAGTCGCCTTCGGCCTCCTGGTCGAGGTAGTCCACCCGGAGATTCGCGAAGAGATTCCGGGCGATGCGCCGCTGCACCGTCAGCCGGTAGCGCATGGCCATGATCTCGAAGTCGTTCTCGAACTCGGCGGTCGAGAAGCCGGTCGCCATCGCGACCGGGACCCCGGGATCGAGCCCCGGCGGGAACGGCGGGAGCAGAAAGTCCCCAGGGACCGCCGAGTTCTCCAGCGTCTGGACGGTGCCCCGGAACTCACCCAGGGTCTGGCGGCGCGACCAGGTGATGGCGCCCGTGATCTCCCAGTTGCGGTCGGGCTGCCAGACAGCGGTGCCGGTCACCGTATCGAGGGTCGAGCTCGTACCGAGGCCCGAGGTGGCCTGCTCGCGCCGGTTGTAGCCGGCCGAGGCGGTCACCCGATCCCACTGCTTCACCAGCTGGAAGCTCCCGAAGAAGGTGAGGCTCGGATCGCCCGTGGTCCCGAACTCGCTTCCCGGGAGTGTCGTGATCGCGGCGAGAGTGCTCGGATTGTCGAGTCCGATGTTCGACTC
>CAYYUT010000311.1:0-5053 GCA_964474935.1 uncultured Spirochaetales bacterium | reverse complement strand
GGGGATCACGTGGATGACCTCGCGATCCATCGGGATCGCCACCGCCTTGGCGGCATCGATCACCCGCTTGACGTCGTTGGCGCGCACCTCGCGGTCCTTCACCGCCACGACGCCGTGCGAGTTGAAGCCCCGGATGTGTCCGCCTGCGATCCCGGCGTAGACCGAGGTGATCTCGCAGTCGGCCATGAGCTCCGCCTCCTCGACGGCCGCCTTGATCGACTGGACGGTGGCGTCGATGTCCACGACGACGCCCTTGCGGAGGCCCCGCGACGGGTGCGTGCCGAGGCCGATCACGTCGACACCGTGCTCCCCGCGCTCCCCGACGATGGCGCAGATCTTGGTGGTTCCGATGTCGAGACCGACGAACAGGTTCTCCTTGCGTGCCATGTTGACTTCACCCCCCCTTGGATGCGGTGGCGCCGGTTTCCTCGACGACACCGATGGGCGAGGCCGCTGCATCCGCAGCGGCCTCGCGAGTCGCGGCCGGCATCTGCTCGGCCGCGGCAGAAACGAGAAGTCCGGGATCGAGGCCCGCGAGGATGGCTCGCCCCCGGAAGCGCAGATCGATGCGACGGGATGCCTCGGCGCCCGGCACGTCGGCGAGCACGCGGGCCAGGGCCGGGAGGGCACGACCGGGATCCCGCGCGGGGAGCAGGACGCTCGGCGCGAGGCCGGCCAGCCCGAGCTCGAGTCCGCGGGCTCCATCGGAGATGCGCTCCGGGCGTGGCAGCCCGGCGGCGACGACGCGTGCGGCGAGCTCGAGTCGCGCGCGCAGGCGCTCGGCCGGCTGCGCCGCTCCGCCCGTCTCGACCTGCGGGAGTCGACCGACCAGCGGCTCCGGCGCCGGGGCGAACACCGCGCCGTCGGAATCCACCAGGTGCAGGGTCCGGGCGTCGCCGACCGGGGTCACGGCCACCGGAATGCGCTCGTCCACTCCCACGAGGAGGGTGTCGGGCGGCCAGGCCACCACGACGGCATCCCGCAGCCAGGGGTGCTCGCGCAGTCGCGCCCGCAGCGCGCCGAGGTCGAGGTCGACCAGCCGGGCTCCGGCGGTCGGCTCGAGCCAGGCGACGATGGCCGCCGCATCGAGCCGGTTCGCACCGCGGACGGCCACGCGGGTCAACGAGAACCGATCGCTCGCGGCGAAGGAGTGGACGGCCTCGAGGAGGCGTGGTCCGAACGCGATCGACGCTACCACGGCGATCCAGAGGGCCGCCGCCAGCGCGAAGCGGCGGGGGGCAGCGTCGCGCCGCACGCGTCCGGCCCGGATCACGGAGTACTCCGACCGAGCACTCGAACCTCGGGCTCGAGCTCGATGCCGGTGCGCTCGGCGACGCAGGCACGCGTCTTCTGGATCAGCGCGAGGACGTCCGAGGCCTTGGCGCCCCCGAGGTTGACGATGAAGTTCGCGTGGCGCTCCGAGATCCGCGCGGCGCCGTGCGTCTCGCCCTTCAGGCCCACCGCCTCGATCAGGCGGCCCGCATGGTCGCCTGCCGGGTTCTTGAAGACCGAACCGCAGGAGGGCTGGGTTACCGGCTGCGTCTCGCTTCGGTGTGCCAGGTGCTGCTTCATCGTCTGACGGACGCACGCGGGGTCGCTCGGCTCCACCTCGAAGCTCGCAGCCGTCACCACCGCACGCGGGGCGAGGCCGTGCAGGCAGCGGTATCCGAACTCGAGCTCCGAGTCGTCCTGGACCCGCACCCCGGGATGCCCGGGCGAGACGGATTCGACCTGCCGCACCACGTGCTTCATCTCGCGCCTTCCGATGCCGGCGTTCATCGCGAGCCAGCCTCCCACCGTCCCGGGAATGCCCACTGCGAACTCCATCCCGGCGAGCCCGTTCCGTTCGCAGAAGCCGACCACGCTCGCGTGCGAGGCGCCCGCTTCGGCCCGCACCCGATCGGGCGCCACCCGCTCCACGCGACGCAGCCGGTCGAGGCGGATCACCACGCCATCGATGCCTTCGTCGAGGACCAGGGTGTTGAAGCCGGAGCCCAGCACGTGCTGCCGGAGTCCGAGCTCGGCGAGCAGGCCCAGCAGGTCGGCGAGCTCAGCGAGGCCGCGCGGCGTGGCCACCGCGTCGGCCGGCCCGCCGATGCGCAGAGACGTGAAGCGCCCCATCGGGACGTCGAAGGCGACCGCCTCTCCGAGCAGCGTCTCGAGCGCGGTGCGGGCCGATGCGTCGATCACGAATACTCTCCCCGGAGCCGTGCGAGCAGCTTCGGCGCGAGTCCGGTGATGCTCCCTGCGCCCAGGGTCAGCACGAGATCGCCCGCACGAAGCTCGGGCCCGAGCGCTTCGGGGACCTCGTCGAGGTCGGCCACGAAACGCACGTCCCGTTGCCCGTGGGCCGCCAGGCGTCGGACCAGCTCGGCTCCCTCGACGCCCGGGATCTTGTCCTCGCCGGCCGCGTGGATCTCGGTCACCACGAGCAGGTCGGCGTCCAGGAACGCACTCTGGAACTCTTCCACCAGATCGCGGGTGCGTGTGTAGCGATGCGGCTGGAACACCGTCACGACCCGTTCCGGTCGCAGCGCCCGCGCTGCGGCGAGCGTCGCGCGGATCTCGGCCGGATGGTGGGCGTAGTCGTCGACGACCAGGACGCCACCCGCCTCGCCCTTGCGCTGGAAGCGGCGTTCGATGCCCGGGAAGTCGGCGAGGGCGTCGCCGGCGATGCCGAAGGGCACCTCGAGCTCGAGCGCGATCGCGAGCGCCGCGAGCGCGTTCGCGACGTTGTGACGACCGGGGAGCCCCACCCGCACCAGCCCCACCGGCTGTCCGCCTCGGCGCACTCGGAAGCGCATGCTCCAGCCGTCGCGCTCGACGTCGGCCGCCACCAGGTCGGCCTGCGACGAGAAGCCGAAGGTGGCCGTGCGGCGCGTGAGGCGCGGAAGGATGGCCTGGACGCCCGGGTGGTCGATGCAGACGACCGTGGCGCCCCAGAAGGGCACGCGGTTCGCGAAGCGCACGAAGGCGTCGCGCAGCGCCTCGACCGATCCGTAGTGATCGAGGTGCTCGGGGTCGATGTTGGTGATCACGCTGAAGACGGGCGCGAGGTCGAGGAAGGAGCCGTCGCTCTCGTCGGCCTCGGCCACCAGGAGCTGGCCGGCGCCGAGGCGCGCGCCGCTGGCCACGCGGCCCGGATGCAGCACCCGACCGCCGCTCACGGCGGTCGGGTCGAGGCCGGCGGCGACGAGGATGTGGGCGATGAGCGAGGTCGTGGTGGGCTTGCCGTGGCTCCCCGCGACCGCCACCCCGTGCTTGAGGCGCATCAGCTCCGAGAGCATCTCGGCACGCGGAATCACCGGGATCTTGCGCGCCTCGGCGGCCCGCAGCTCTGGGTTGGTGGGGCGCACCGCGGACGAGAACACGACCACATCGGCGTCGTCCACATGGCTCGCGTCGTGTCCGACGTGGATCCGGGCGCCCAGACCGCGGAGCCGCATGACGCTCGGACCCTCGCCCAGATCGCTCCCCGAGATCTCGTAGCCCTGGTTCCGGAGGAGCTCGGCGATCCCCGACATGCCGATGCCGCCGATGCCCACGAAGTGGATCCGCCGGATGCGACCGAACTTCACCATCGCCGTGCTCCCCGCGTGTCGCTGTCGAGCAGGGCGTGGCACTCGGCGACGATGCGCTCCGACGCGTCGGGACTCGCCAGCCGGCGCGCGGCGAGACCCATGGCGACGAGGCGCTCCGGGTCGGAGACCAGCGCGTCGAGTGTCTTGGTGAACTCGGGGACGCCGAGGTCGTGGGGATCGAGCACGACGGCCGCGCCCGCCTCGCGGAGCGACCGGGCGTTGGCCGTCTGATGATCGTCGGCAGCGTACGGATAGGGCACCAGGATCGAGGGCATCCCGGCCACCATCAGCTCGGCGACGGTGAGCGCACCCGCCCGAGCGACGACGAGGTCGGCCCACGCGAGCTTCTCGGCGAGGGCCGGGTCGAAGCCCACGACCTCGGCGTGGATCCCGGCCGCGGCGTAGGCGCCGCGTACCGCCTCGAGGTCGTCCGATCCGGTCTGGTGCACCACCTCGATGCGGGCCGGGTCGATCGAGGACAGGGCGCCCTGCATCAGCTCGTTCAGCTGGTGGGCGCCCTGGCTCCCGCCCGTGACGAGGATCCGCAGCGGTGGTGTCGGGTGGCGTCGTTCGTGAGCGATCAGCGCGTGGGTCCGCCCCGGACGAAGGGGGATGCCGGTCACCCGGACCCGCTTGCGCACGCGCGCCGGGAACCGGGCAGCGGCGGCCTCGAAACCGACGAAGACCCGTCGGGCGCGCGCCGCGGCCAGGCGATTGGTGCGGCCCGGGATCGCATTCGGCTCGACCAGGACGAGCGGAGTCCGCCGGGTGCGCGCCGCCAGCACTGCGGGCATCGCGGCGTATCCGCCCACCGACACGACCAGGTCGACCCGGCGCTCGCGCAGCAGTCGTCGCGCCCTCCAGGCCGGCCCCGCCAGGCCGATCACCGCGCGCGCGGCCGCGAGGCGGCGCTGGCCCATCACCTGTCGCGCCGGAAGGGTCAGCCGCTCGAACTCGACGTCGGCCAGCATGCGCTGCTCGACGTCGCGCTCGCTCCCGAGGAGCAGCACCTCGTCGCCGGCCGCCTGGAAGGATTCGGCCAGGGCCAGGGCCATCGTGACGTGGCCGCCCGTGCCGCCGCCCGCGACGAGGATGGTGCGTCCGGCCGGGGCGCTCATCGTGCCCCCTGGGCAAGCCGCCGCGTCGGTCGGCGTGCGATGCCCGGTGACTGGCGCGCGATCGCGAGCAAGAGGCCGAGCGCGGCGAAGCTCACCAGCAGTCCCGATCGACCGTACGACAGGAATGGAAGCGACATCCCCTTGGTCGGCAGCAGTCCGGTGACGACGGCCGCGTTCACGATCGCCGGGATCACGAGCAGGCTCGTCATGCCGATCGCCAGGATCATCGCGAAACGGTCGCCGGCGTGGCGCGCGATTCGGGTGCCGGCCACGAGCAGCGCCGCGAAGGCGCCGACGACGAGCAGCACCCCGATCAGACCGAGCTCCTCGGCCACCACGGACAGGATGAAATCG
>CAYYUT010000310.1:0-5062 GCA_964474935.1 uncultured Spirochaetales bacterium | reverse complement strand
AGGAGATGATCGCCAAGGCGGTGCAGGAGCGGGCCAAGGCCGAAGCGGATCTGGATAGGGCGCGGTCATTGCTCGACGAACGCCTCGCCGGCGGCGTCGCCGAAGCATCGACACTCGGCGTGTCTGAGCCCGCCCCGCCGTCCGCGAAACCGCCCACCCGGGCCGCCTGCTCGGGGGTTGCGATCCCGAACCCGACGCAGACGGGCAGCGGGCAGAGCTCGCGCGCCCTCCGGACACCAGCCTCGAGACCGGAGGCCAGCTCGGCACGGGCGCCCGTCACGCCCGTCAAGGCGACGTAGTAGAGAAATCCGCGGGTTCGTTCGGCGAGCATCGAGAGGCGCTGGGAGGTGGTCGTCGGCGCGGCGAGCAGGATCGGGTCGATGCCGGCGTTCTCGAGCGCGGCGTAGAGCTCGGCGCCCTCCTCGGGCGGAAGGTCGGGAACGATCACCCCGTCCACCCCGACCTCGCGGGCTGCGACCGCGAAGCCCGCCTCGCCCATCGCGAGGAACGGGTTGGCGTATCCCATCAACACGATCGGGATGTCGATGCGCCCGCGCAGCGTCTTCACGAGCTCGAGGATGCGCCGGAGCGACACGCCGCCCGACAGAGCGCGCTCGCTCGAGCGCTGGATGGTGGGCCCCTCGGCGATCGGGTCGGAGAACGGGACCCCCAGCTCGATGGCGTCGGCACCGGCCTCGGCCAGGGCCAGCACCAGGGCCTCGGTGGTGGCGAGGTCCGGATCGCCGGCCGTCACGAACGGGACGAGCAACCCATCCCCGCGCGCCCGCACGGCCCCGAAGTGTTCGCCGATCCGACCCACCCCGCTGTCCTAGTGACTGGCGTTCCGGCGCTCGGCCAGCAGCTCGCGGACCTGCGGGGCGTCCTTGTCCCCCCGTCCCGACATGTTGAGGATCACGATCGCCTCGGGCGGCAGCGTCGGGACGAACTTGCGGAGCTCGGCGACGGCGTGCGCCGTTTCGAGGGCTGGAATGATCCCCTCGAGCTGGGAGCAGTAGCGGAAGGCGTCGAGGGCCTCCTGGTCGTTCACCGCCCGGTACTCGACCCGTCCCGCGTCGCGCAGGAACGCGTGCTCGGGCCCGACGCTCGGGTAGTCGAGGCCGGCCGACACGGAGTGCGCCGGGAAGATCTGGCCATCGTCGTCCGAGCGGACCAGGGTGCGCTTGCCGTGGAAGACGCCGGGGATCCCGGTGGTGAGCGCCGCGCCGTGGCGACCCGTCTCGAGCCCCTCCCCACCGGGCTCGACACCGATCATGCGGACCGACGCGTCCTCGATGAACGGATGGAAGAGGCCGATCGCGTTCGACCCGCCCCCGACGCACGCCACCAGCCAATCGGGCAGCCGGCCTTCGGCTTCGAGGATCTGGCGCCGGGCCTCCACGCCGATGACGCGCTGGAAGTCGCGCACGAGGGTCGGATAGGGATGCGGCCCCATGACGGAGCCGATGCAGTAGTAGGTGTTCGTGACGTGGGTGACCCAGTCGCGCATGCACTCGTTGATGGCGTCCTTGAGGGTCCGTGATCCGCTCTCGACGGCCCGCACGCGCGCGCCCAGCAGCTCCATCTTGAACACGTTCAGAGCCTGGCGATCGACGTCCTCGGCCCCCATGTAGACCTCGCACTCGAGGTCGAGGAGAGCGCAGGCCGTGGCCGTGGCCACGCCGTGCTGCCCGGCACCCGTCTCGGCGATCACGCGGCGTTTCCCCATGTGGCGCGCGAGCAGGGCCTGGCCGAGCACGTTGTTGATCTTGAGCGCCCCCGTGTGGGCGAGGTCCTCGCGCTTGAAGTAGACGCGCCCTCCTCCGAGATCGGCAGTGATCCGCGCGGCGAACGTGAGCGGCGTGGGTCTGCCCGCGTAGGTGGCGAGCAGGTGATCGAGCTCGTCGCGGAAGGTCGCGCTCCCCGTGATGCGGGGAACGGCCTCGCCCAGCTCGTCGAGCGCCGCGACGAGCGTCTCCGGTACGAAACGACCGCCGTACTCTCCGAAGCGTCCCCGCGCATCCGGCTCGCTCTTCACTCTCCCTCCTCGGCCTCGCGCACCGCGCGGATGAATGCCTCGATCCGACCGGGGTCCTTGCGGTACCTCTCCCCTTCGACTCCGGTGGCCACGTCGACTCCCCACGGCAGCAGATCGCCGAGCTCGCCCAGCGCCCCAGCCACGTTATCGGGGTTCAGGCCTCCCGCCAGGATCACGTCGTGGCCCGCCGCGATCAGCTCGGCCGCATCGCTCCAGGGCCACGCCTTGCCGCGGCCACCCCCTTCGGTCGGGTGGTCGAGCAACAACATCGTACCTGGATACTGCTCGGCCGCCTCCAGGTCGGCGCCGCGGATCGCCTTGATCACCGGCAGGTCGACCTGCTCGACCTCCTCCTCGGGCTCGTCCCCGTGGAGCTGGACCCGCTCGACCTCGATCCGCCGCAGGACGTTCTCGATCTCCTCGGTGAGCGCGTCGCGAAAGACCGCCACCCGCTCCGCGCCGCCACCCACCCGCTCGCAGATCTCCTCGGCCGCCCGCAGGTCCAGGCAGCGGGGCGAGCCGGTCACGAAATTCAGGCCCACCATGTCGGCGCCGAGGTCCACCGCGGCCTGCGCGTCGTCGGGATGCATCACTCCGCAGATCTTGATCCGTACGGTCGCGCTCACGCGTGCCCCCGTAGCTCCCGCAACGCCCTGCCCGGGTCGTCCTGGCGCATCAATGATTCGCCGACCAGGAAGGCGTCGGCGCCAGCGGCCTCGAGCCGCTCGATCTCGGCCAGTCGAAAGATGCCGCTCTCCGCGACGATCACCACTCCCTCGCCCGCTCGGGGGGCGAGGGCCTCGCTCGTGGCGAGATCGACCTCGAAGCTGTTGAGGTCGCGGTTGTTGATCCCGATCAGGTCGGCCTCCGCGATCCGCGCCCGCTCGAGCTCGGGGGCGTGGTGCACCTCGACGAGGACGGCGAGGCCCTGGTCTCGGGCCCGCGCCTGGCGCCGCACGAGCGCCTGGTCGTCGAGCGCTGCCACGATCAGGAGCACCGCGTCGGCGCCGAAGGCGCGCGCCTCGTCCACCTGGTAGGCATCGATCACGAAGTCCTTGCGCAGGATCGGCAGGTCCACGCAGCCGCGAACCTGCTGCAGGTACTCGATCCGACCCCCGAAGTAGGTCGCGTCGGTCAGGACGGAGAGCGCCGCCGCCCCGCCGTCCGCGTAGGCCTTGGCGCATTCGATCGGATCGAAGCGAGGCCGGATCTCGCCCCGGCTCGGAGAGCGACGCTTGATCTCGGCGATCACCCGTGGCCGAGGCGCGGCGCGCAGCGCCTGCCGGAAGCCCCGCAGCGGCGGCGCCGAACGCGCCCTCTCGGCCAGCTCGGCGGCCGGGACCCGTCGCTTCGCCGCTTCGAGCTCCTCCCGCTTGGTCTCCAGGATCCGGTCGAGGATGCTCACGCCTCCGCCTTCGTCGCCTGGGTGGCGCGCGCGAGCTCGGCGAGCCGATCCGACGCCGCCCCCGAGTCGATGCTCCGCGCGGCCTGTTCCACGCCGTCGCGCCAGTCGCGGGCGGCCGACGCCACCCAGAGGGCCGCACCCGCATTCGCGACCACGATGTCTCGCGCCGGGCCCGGCTTGCCGGACAGGACTTCCCGGATCCGATCGGCGTTCACGGCGGGCCGGCCGCCGCGCAGCTCCGAGAGTGGAGCCCGCGCCAGTCCGACGTCGGTGGCGTCCATGGTCAGAGAGCGTACCTCGCCCTCGTCCCAGAGTGCGGCGAAGGTCTCGGCCGTGACGCTGATCTCGTCCAGACCGTCCGCTCCGTGCACGACCAGCACGCGGCGGGCCCCGAGCTGGCCGAGCGCATGCGCCAGCGGCACCACCAGGCCCGCATCGTAGACCCCGACCAGCTGGTACCGGACGCCGACCGGGTTGAGGAGCGGTCCGAGGGCATTCATCAGGGTCCGCACACCGAGCGCCTCCCGCACCGGCCCGACGTGCCGGATCGCCGGATGGGCACGACGGGCGAAGAAGGGTGCCACCCCCACCGTCCGGAGCAGCTCGACCGAGCGTTCCACCGGAAGATCCGCGCGCACCCCGAGCGCCTCGAGCACGTCGATGCTCCCGGAGCGCGACGTGATGGCTCGATTGCCGTGCTTCGCGACCGGAACGCCAGTCCCGGCGACCACGAACGCCGCGGCGGTCGAGATGTTGAAGGTGTCGGCCCCGTCGCCGCCGGTGCCGCAGGTGTCGACGGTCCGGGGATCGGGGGCCGGCTGCGCATTCGAATGGGCGCGGAGCGTTCGCGCCACGGCCACGATCTCGGCCACCGTCTCGCCCTTGCACCGCAACGCCACGAGCAGCCCGGCCACGGCGGCTTCGGGCGCCCCGCCGCCCACGATCTCGTCGAAGGCGGCGGCGAGCAGGTCGCTCGGTACCTCGCGCCCCTCGACGGCTTCGACGATCGCCCGGGCGAGGCTCATCCGGCCGTTCCGTCCGCTCCCGCCAGGAAGTTCTCGAGCAGGCGCTTGCCCTCGCGCGTGAGGATCGATTCCGGGTGGAACTGGATGCCTTCGACGCGCAGGCTCCGGTGGCGCACCCCCATGATCTCGCCGTCGGCGGTTCGCGCGCTGATCTCGAGCGACTCCGGGGCGGTCGCCGGATCGATCACGAGCGAGTGGTAGCGGGTCGCCTCGAAGGGATTCGGAAGCCCCTCGAACACCCCGCGCCCGTCGTGCTCGATCGCCGAGGTCTTGCCGTGCATGATCGTCCGCGCCCGCACGATCCGGCCCCCGAAGGCCTCGCCGATCGCCTGATGTCCGAGGCACACGCCGAGCACCGGAACATCGGCCTCCGAGAAGAGCCTCACGGCGTCGAGACAGATGCCGGCGTCCTTCGGCTGGCCCGGACCGGGCGAGATGACCAGCGCCGCCGGGCGGGTCGCGAGCAGCTCGGCGGCCGTGCGGACGTCGTTGCGCACCACATCCACCTCGGCCCGGAGTTCGCCCAGATACTGCACGAGGTTGTATGTGAACGAGTCGTAGTTGTCGATCACCAGCACGCGCATCAGTCGACGCCTT
>CAYYUT010000309.1:0-5076 GCA_964474935.1 uncultured Spirochaetales bacterium | reverse complement strand
AGCCCGATGCGCGGGTTCACCTCGACCTGACCGATCCCGCGCAGCTGGATCTCGACCGGGTCCTCGATGGTCAGGATGTTCTTGTCGACGTCGTTGATCTGCGAGAGCGCGCCGTAGAGCGTCGTCGTCTTGCCGCTTCCCGTGGGGCCGGTGACCAGCACGATGCCGTTGGGCCGCGAGATGAGCTTCTCCCACACCTTGTACTGCTGCTCGTTGAAGCCGAGCTTCGCGAGATTGAGCATCTCGGTCGTCCGTGGAAGCAGGCGCATGACGATGCGCTCGCCGTACGCGACCGGCACCGTCGAGAGCCGCACGTCGTAGTCGCGGCCCGCGATCTTCAGGCGGATGCGGCCGTCCTGGGGCAGCCGCTTCTCGGCGATGTTGAGGCCGCCCATGATCTTCACGCGCGAGGCGATGCTCGCCTGGAGCGCGCGGGGAAGGGGGGCCAGCGGTTCGAAGAGCACGTCGTCGATCCGGAAGCGCACCCGGATCTCGCGCTCGAAGGGCTCGAGATGGATGTCCGAGGCGCGCTCCTTGACGGCGCGTTGGAGCAGCGAATTGACCAGGCGGATGATCGGCGCCTCGTCGCCGGCGTCGAGCAGATCCTCGGGCTCGGTGCTGATCTCGTGCGCCAGCGTGTCGAGGTCTTCGGCCGCATCGACCGCGAGCTCCTCGGTCGAGCTCGGGCCCCGATCGTAGACCTCGTTGATGGCGCCCGTCACGACCCGACGGCTGGCGAGCTCCGTCTCGATCTCGACGCCGTCGAAGAGGATCCGCAGGTCGTCGAGCGGCGTGGTGTCGAAGGGGTCGGAGACGGCGACCCGGAGCTTGCCCTCGCCGTGGTAGCGAAGCGGCAGCAGACCGTGGTTGCGGGCGAAGCCGATCGGCACCCGGGCCACCACGTCCTCGTCGACGTCGTCGGGCCCGATCGCTTCGCGGAACGGGAGCTCGAACTCCTCGGAGAGCGCCTTGACGATCTCCTGCTCGTCGAGGTGACCGCTCTCGAAGAGCACGTCGACGAGCCGGCGGCCGCTCTCGACCTGGGCCTGCTGGATCTCCTCGAGCTGCTCTTCGGTGAGCCGCGTGGTCCGCAGCAGGATCTCGCCGAGCTCGAGGCGTTCGATGGGAGCGGCACTCGCGCTCACGGCTCCGGCTCCTCTACCACCACCGACGGGGCCAGCCCGAAGGCGCTCCGCAGCACCCCTGCGGCGTCCTGGGCCTCGACGAGGTTCTCGTAGGGCCCTATCAGGATACGATAGGTGAGGTCGCCGTCACTCTGGTCGGTCACCAGGGTCCCGTCGAAGCCCCCGTCGAGCAGGTCGTTCAGCAGGTCGGTGGCGCCGGCCTGGTTCACGAAGACGCCGGCCAGCACCGCGTAGTCGGGCGCTGCCTCCTCGGCCTGGGCCGCGGCCTCGGCGACCCGCGCCTTCTCCTCGCGGAGCTTCTCGATCTCGAGCATCCGCTCGAGCGGATAGCGCCGGTCGAGCACCTTCAGACGGGCCCGGGTGGGATTGCGGCTGCGGACGGGCTCGTAGGGGATCCCGAGCTGCTGGGCCTGCTTGCGTCGGCGCTCGTCCTCCTTGCGCTCCTTCTCCGAGAGATCCACCGCCTCGCTCGATCGGCGGCGGAACTCCTCGCGCTTGCGAATCGATTCGCGCTCGAGGTCGGTCCGGTCGCGCACGATGTGGGGCGTGATGAAGACCAGCAGATTGGTCTTGGTGAGCGCCCGCGAGTGGGTCTTGAAGGCCCAGCCCAGGAAGGGGATGTCGCCGAGCCAGGGGATCTTGGTGATCGTGTCGCTGTAGTTGTCGCTGATCAGGCCACCGATCACGACCGTCTCGCCATCGGCGATGTTGACGGTGTTCTCGACGCGCCGGTTCGTGAGCGCGACGCCCACGTCCTCGACCGCGCCGACGTTGATGGCTGTCGTGACGTCGGTGATCTCCTGGAAGATGTCGAGACGCAGCGTCTCGCCCTCGGTGATCTGGGGGGTCACCCGCAAGGTCACGCCGATGTCCTGGCGTTCGATGTTGACCGACGTGGACAGGCCCGTCTCGACGCCAGCCGCCGATTCCACCCGGCTGGTCGGGATGGGAATGTTGTTACCGATCCGGATCTCGGCCTCTTCGTTGTCCGAGGTCAGGATGTGGGGCGACGAGATGATGTTGGCATCGGCGTTCGAGGCCGAAGCCCGGATGAACCCCTGGATCGACGCGCCATTGCTCGTCGGGTTGCCGTTCTCGTCGGTGGTGAAGCTCTGGCGGATCGCGTTCGCGATCAGACCGGCCGCGGCCGACGTTCCGCCCGAGCCGATCAGGCCCACCGTTCCGGCGTCGCCCGCGGTGTCGGTGACGGAGCTCAGGGTGATGTCGGTGTCCCCGCGCACCAGCCGGTAGATGCCGTTGAACCCGAGGTCGCTGTTGTCGGTGACGTTCACCTCCATGATCAGCGCCTCGACCAGCACCTGCGGCCGCGCGATGTCGAGCTTCTCGATCACCTGGCGCAGGGTCTCGTAGCCCTCCTTGCTGGCCTGGATCACCAGAGAGTTGGTGGCGACGTCGGCGGTGATCGTGACGCCCTCGGCCAGCTCGGTGACGGCGGCCCGCAGGGCCTGGGCCTGCGCGCCGCCCGGAGCCGTGCCGCCCCCGGTCGGCTGGTTGCTGACCAACGAGCTCAGTGTGTTGGCGAGCTCCTCCGAGTCGGCGTTCTTCAGGTAGTAGACGTGGATCCGACCGGCGCCCCGGACGGGCACGTCGAGCCGGTGCACCATGGCCCGGATCTCGTCGAGCCGTCCGCGCGAGGTCAGGAGGATCAGCGAGTTGGTGCGGGCGTCGGTGATGATCCGGACGCGTCCGGCCTGGGGGCCGTCGTTGGCGTCGCCGGCGGTCGTGGTCGCCCGGCGCCGACTCCGCCGGCTCCGCACCGACGGGGCGGCCGCCTGACCGGTCGTGGTGGTCTCGGCGCCGAAGATCTCCGAGAGCTGGTCGGCGAGCGTGTTGGCATCCGCGTGCTCGATCGCCATCACGGCGATCTCCTCCTTGTAGGTGTCGATGTCGATCGCATCGAGGATGCCCAGGATGCGACGGATGTTCGCCGACGAATCCGTGAGGATGATGGTGTTGGTGGGCCCGTAGGCCACCATCGACGCCTCCTTCGAGACCAGCGGCTTCAAGGTGGTCGTGATCGCCTCGGCGTCGATGTTCTGGAGCGGGATCAGCCGGGTGACGAAGGTGTCGCGGTTCGGGCTCGGCGTGCGGCCCTGGACCGTCTCGACGCTCGACTCCTTGGCGTCGCGGATCGGGATGACCTTGATCGCGCCGCCCGGTCCCTCGACCGTCGTGAAGCCCTTCACCTGCAGCACGGACTCGAAGACGGCGTAGGCCTGGTCGATCGACATCCGGCTCGGGGAGATCACCGTGACCCGGCACCGCAGCTTGTCGTCGTAGATGAAGTTCTTCCCGGTCAGGCGGGCGATGGTGTCGATCACGGCCGAGAGCTCGACGTCGCTGAAGTCGAGCTGGATGCCCTCTTCGTCGGCCCCTGCGGCCGACGGCGGAGGCAGCTGTGCCGTCGCGGGGCCTGCTCCGAGCAGGACCACGAGCACGCTCGCGATCAGGGTCCTCCACCCCATGGTCGTCACTGGACGCTCCCCCCTTCTGGGTCGCCGGACATTCAGAGGCCGCTCATGGATTGGCCTGGAAGTTCAGGGTGCGCTCGGCGCCGTCGGCGCCGCGCACCAGCACCTCGAACTCGTCTCCGGTCATCAGCTGCTGCAGGAAGTCGGCACTCTGCGCCGGATTGCCGAGGCTCTCGCCGTTGAACTCGACGATCACGTCGCCGTCGGTGAGCCCGACCTCCTGGAAGAGGCTGCCTTCCTTGATCGAATTCAGCTGGATCCCGACCATCTGTCCCTCCTCGTACTTGGGAAGGATCCGGGCCTCGGAGAGCAGGGTGGCCGGGTTGCGCACCTGCTCGCGAATCTCGTCGCGGTCGACCGCGAAACGACGATCGCCGAGGCGGGTGATGCGGTCGTCGTCTCGCCGGGGTGTGGCCCGTCGCGCAGCGCGCCGTCCCGCGCGCCGCGGAGCGCGGCGGACGGCCGGTCCCTCGTCCTCGTCGAGCGCCAGCTCCTCGAGGCGCCCTTCGTTTCGGAGCACGATGCGGCGGCGTTCGATCCGCACGACCTCGGCCGACTTGAGCGGGTGATTCGTGGCCACGACCAGATGCTTGCGCGCCTGGAGGTCCTCGACCGCTGCCCAGGACAAGCGCTCGTCGGCCGCAGCCGCCGTGCCGAGCAGCTTGAGGGGCAGCTCGGTCTCGTCGAGCTCGCCGAAGAGATCCTCCTCCGGCTCGGGCTCGGGCTCGAGCTCGGGCACGAGGGTCGAGACGTTGAAGAGGTTCCGGGCCCGGATCACGCTGACATCCGAGCGCACCCGCGATTGGACCTGCCGCTCGATTCCGGCCCGGTCGGGAGGGGCCGTCGCCGGCAGCCACGCCGAGCCGAGCAGATCGGCGAGAACGCCTCCTGCCAGGAAGCAGCAGACCACGATGAGGGCCCCGTTGGCGCCCCAGATGAGATACTTGTTCATGGCCCGTCGTCTCGGCCTCTCGTCCGGCCCGCGGCCGGCCTACGTATCGTTCCGGGGGGGGCGTCCCAGGGGGGAACCGCGGCCCGTCGAGCCGCCGCAATATAGCCCTTCATCCCCGCGGGTCGAAAGGGTTTCCCCCGTGAATCCGGGCGCTTCTCGGTACCTCTCTGAGCCGTTCGTCCAGCCCGTCCGTCCAGCCGTGGATGGCCCGGTCGGTCGCCTGCCTGGGCTACCGTGCAGACACCCCTCACACCGCCGGTGTTCCGTGCATCGGCAACTCCGGGTGCGAAGTGGAGACGCAATCCAGTCCCGCCAGATTCGAAAAGCCCGCGGGGGCCATGCCGGGTGGGGACACCCCCGACCCGGGCGATCCGGGCGAGGCCCGATCGCCCATCGCTCCGCCGCACCGCGCCCGGGGCAGCGGATGGCGGGTGGTCGCCGCGCTGGCCCTGCAAACCGGTACCGATGATGCCTCGAGACGAAGACG
>CAYYUT010000308.1:0-5076 GCA_964474935.1 uncultured Spirochaetales bacterium | reverse complement strand
GGGCTGCGCGCGGTCGACTCGGTGCTCGAGCGCGAGCCCGACCACGCCGAAGCCCTCCAGATCCGGCTGAGCGCTCTCTACCAGAAGCGGGACATCGAGGGGACGCTCGAGGCCAGCAACCGCCTGATCGAGGTGACGCCCGACGATCTCGACGCCCTCGCGATCCGGGGAATCGCGCTCACCCAGCTCGGAAGGCTCGAGGAGGCCGAGTCGAACTATCAGCGGCTCGAAACCCGCTCCGTCGAGGAAGAGAACCCGGCGCGCGCCGCCCAGAGCTGTGTCGCCATCGGTGATCTCCACCGCAAACGCGGCGAGGCGACCGAGGTGGGCACCCTGGGACCCCCGATCCGGGGCGAGGCCGGCCGGAGCGAGAAGGCCGAGACCGTCTATCTGGGCTGCTTCCGCGAATACCCGTACGAGGCCAGCACGGTGGGTGCCCTCACCGACTACTACGCCACCGTCGGCGACATGCAGAAGGCGGCCGATGTCTGGTCGCAGGCCGTCGAGGCGCCCCCGGAGTCGCTCGCCCTGCGGGTGGGCTACGCCAACCATCTCTGGCTGATGGGCCGACGCGAGGAGGCGAAGGCCCTGATCCGCGAGGCCACCGAGCTCACCGGGGACGTGCGGGCCTGGACCTCGCTGGCCGAGCTCCACAAGCTCGACGGTCAGCTCGACGACGCCATCGCGGCCATCCGGAAGGCCCGTGAGATCGGCGACGGGCCGGGGCTGCGCTTCCAGCTCGCCGAGCTCCAGGTGCAGGCGGGCGATCTCGAGGCCGCCGAGGCCATGGTCGAGGAGCTCGAAGAGCCCTCCTATCGCGAGTTCCTCCGCGGTCGCATCCTGCTCGAGCAGGGCGAGAACGCCGAGGCCCTCGAACGCCTCGAGGCCGGACTCACGAGCTGGCCGAACAATCCGGGTGCGCGGGCCCTGGCCGGAACCGCGGCGCAGCGCCTCGGCCGTCCCGAGCTCGCCCTCGAACACTACCGCGAGGCCGTGCGGGCCGATGCCGCGAGCACCGATGCCGGGCTGGCGGCGGCCCGACTGGCCTATCAGATGGGGCTCTACGACGATGCGCTGGTCTACCTCGTCCAGCAGGTGCGGGCCCGCCCGGTGCGCGAGCCCGAGGCGCTGGTGCTGGCACTCCGCGTGTCCGACGCGGCGGGGCGTCCCCAGCTCGTCGAGCCCATCCTCGAGCAGCTCGGCTCGCTCCCGGGGGCGGCGCCCGCGCTGGCGGCCGAACGAGCACGTCTGGCGGTCGACAAGGGCCAGCCCGGCGAGGCGCTGGCCGCCCTCGACGCCGCGGGGCTCGATCTGACCCTGGAAGAGAACGAACAGCCCCTGCGTGCCCGGACCGTCGCCCTCCAGGCCCTGGGGCGTCACGACGAGGCGCTCGCTGGCCTCGACGAGGCCATCGCACGTCGTCCCGACGCCGCCTCGCTCCTCGATCTGCGCGGGCGCGTCCTGAATGCGACCGATCGGCTCGACGAGGCGCAACGCGCGTTCGAGCGCGCCCTGGCGGTCGACGACGCCTACGGTCCAGCCCTCGCCGGGCTCGGCGTCCTCGCGCAGCGGGCCGGGCGCCCCGAGGAGGCGATCGACTACTTCGACCGGGCCGCGGCAGCCGACCCGGACGAGGGCGAGAGCGCCTACCGGGCCGCCCAGCTCGTCCTTGCTTCGGGCGATCTCGCTGGCGCGACCGAGCGCCTCCGCGCGGTGACGGGACATCATCCCGACGTGGCGGGCGCGGCCAACGATCTCGCCTGGATCCTGGCGAGCCAGGAGCGCGAGCTCGATCTGGCCCTGGGGCTCGCCCTGCGCGCGTCGCGGGTGAAGCCGCTGCCGGCCGTGATCGACACCCTCGCCTACGTCCGTCTGCAGCGGGGCGAGGTCGAATCGGCGATCGAGGTCCTGCAGGAAGGGCTCGCGAAGTTCCCCGGCGATTCGAACCTGCGCTACCGCCTCGGCGTCGCACAGCTCGAGACGGGCAATTCGGGTGCGGCCCTGAGCTCGTTCCAGCAGGCCCTGGCGGGTGGCCCGTTCCCCGAAGCCGAGGCAGCCCGCGCCGCCATCGCACGCCTACGAGGAGAATGACGGATGAACCGGTCCGCCTGGAGGGGACTCGCGCTCGTGTGCGCGGTTCTCGTTTCGGCCTGTCAATCGGACGAAGCGAAGGTGTCGAGCCAGCTCGAGAAGGCGTCGACCTACAGCGAGCAGGGCCTCCACAAGGAAGCGCTGATCGAGCTGCGCGCCGCGCTCCAGCTCGAGCCCGAGAACGCCGGCATCAACTTCCGGATCGCCCAGACGCTCGAGGCGCTCGAACGCCCCACGGATGCGGCCTTCTACTACAACGAGACCTTCCGGCTCGATCCGTCCCAGACCGACGCGGCGCTCGAGGTCGCGAGCCTGATCCAGGTGAGCGAGACCGAGCGGGCGCGCGAGATCGTCGCCGAGGTGATCGAGCGCGAGCCCCAGAACGCCCGCGCCCACTCGATCCGCGCCATGCTCGAGCTCGTCGAGGTGGACACCCAGGCGGCGCTCACCAGCGCGCTCACCGCCACCCAGCTCGCCCCGGAAGATCCCGAGGTGTTCCTGCGCCTCGGACAGGTGCACCAGGCCCGGATCCGCGAGCAGCAGTACACCCGCGATGGCCAGCCGGCGGACGATTCCATGTATGCGACCGCCGAGCGCGCCTTCGATCGGGCCGCCAGCCTGGGACGCGCCCAGGGCGACGAGGGCGTCGCCAAGCGCGCCGCGGTGGAGCGGGTGCGGGTACTGAGTGCCTGGCCCGGTCACGGAGAGCAGACGAAGCAGGCGTTCCGGACGCTCGCCGACGAGCTCGCCGAGGCGGGTGACGAACCGGGCGAGATCGGCGCGCTCCGCCTGGCCACCCGCTACGGCGAATCGACCGGCGACTTCGAGTTCGCGGCCTGGGCGCTCGGGCGCCTCACTGCGAAGCCCGAGATCGACATCGCGAGCTGGTCGCGCCTGGCCGAGGTGGAACGCCAGCTGGGACGTTCGGCCGAGGCCGTGTTCGAGCGTCTGCTCGACGCGCAGCCGACCCATGCCGGGGCGCATGTCGCCTACGCCAGCCACCTGGCCGAGACGGGCCGAACCGCCGAGGCGGTGGACCACCTGGCGGCGGTGTCCGATGACGTGGACGAGCTGGCCCCGGTGCTCGCGTTCCGAGCGCGCGCCCTCTGGGCGCTCGAACGCGGCGACGAGGCGCGGGACCTGATCGCGCGGCTCGAGCGCGAGTTCCCCGACCGTCCCGAGACCGCGCTCGCCCAGGCGCACCTCGCCCTGCGCGAGCGGCGCCCCGCCGACGCCATCGCCATCATGAAGACCTCGCTCGAGACGGCTCCCTCGGCCCAGGGCCATCACACCATGGCGAGCGCCCAGTTCATGGCCGGCGACCATCAGGCCGCCCTCGCCGCCATCGAGCAGGCGCTCGAGGCCACCCCCACGCCCCGCCCGCTCGATCTGCGGCTCGCCGGCGAGATCCACCTGAGGCTCGAGAACTGGCCCGCCGTGCTCCAGACCCACCGGCGTCTCGTGGCGACCCGCACGACCTTGGTCACCCGCGACGAGCTGCGCCGCATCACCGCGCTTTACCGACTCGGTCGCCGCCAGGCGGCACGACGCCTGCTCGCGCCGATGTTCGAGCGGAAGGTCGCCCCGGTGCAGACCGCCCTGCTCTACACGGCCCACGAAGGGGGATCGGAGCCCGAGCGGGCGCTCGAGCGTCTCGAGGCGGCCCTCGAGGCCCGGCCCGGGCATCCGCGCGTGCTGCGCGCCATCGCCCAGATCGAGCTGCGCCTCGGCCGCACCGACCAGGCCCTCGAGCGGCTCGACCGTCTGGCGGAATCCGGTCGGATGAGTCCGCCGCTGCGGGTGATCCGTGCCCGTCTGCTCGCCGAGCGGGGAGAGCTCGAGGAGGCCGAGCGGGAGGCCCTGGCGGCCTTCCAGGCGGCCCCCGACTACAGCGAGGCCATGCAGGTGCTGGTCGGGCTCTATCGGAAGCAGCAGAAGCTCGCCGCGGCCATCGCATCCTTCGAGCAGGCCGACGAGGTGGGGGCGCTGAGCGCACCCGGTCGGGTGCTGCTGGCTCGGCTCTACCTGAGCGAGGGGCGCGAGGCGGTGGCCCTCGAGCAGCTCGAGGCCGCGGTGGCCGAGAACCGCGCGCTCAGCGGTGCCAAGAACGACCTGGCCTTCCTCCTGGCCAAGCGTGGCGGCGATCTCGAGCGGGCGCTCGAGCTCGCGCGCGAGGCGTCGCAGGCCCAGCCGAACGACCCGTCCGTGGCCGACACCCTGGGCTACGTCTACCTGAAGAGAGGGCTCGGGGACGCCGCGGTCTCGCAGCTCCGCCATGCGGCCTCGCTCGCCGACGACCGCTCCGCCGACCACCCCGGGATCCACTACCACCTGGGCCTGGCGCTCCGCGAGGTCGGACGTCACGACGAGGCGGTCGACGCCTTCGAGGCGGCCCTGGCCCTCGATCCGGCCTTCGCCGAGGCGGAGGCCCTGCGGGCCGCCCTCGAGGCCTCGCGCGCCGCAGCACGAGCCTCCGAGCCCTCTTAGCCCCGGGGACCCTCTTCGGCCTCCGAGCCTTCCTGGCGACCGGACTCCGGGCTCGCCCGCATTCGGGCGGGCGTGCGGGCCGCCGGCAGCGAGCCCGCGAGGCTCCGGAGCGGGCCCACGGGCTCCCGCGCAGGCGCCCGCTCTCCCCCGGGGCGTGGAGCGTGTCCCACCGGGGGCGATCTTTTCCGGATCCCAGCGTTGCCTCGTTGACACATTGCCGGGGTCGCAGCCACTCAGGGGATGGGAAGGCGGGTGTACATCCGGAGAGAAATCGAATGATGTCCCTTCTCAAGCACTCCAAGTTGGCTGCCCTGCTTCCGGCGCTCGCGCTGGTGTTGGCCGTCGCCGCTCCGGCAAGCGCTGGGGTCTTCCCGGTCAACGGTACCCTCACTGTCGCCATCGGTACGCTGCCCGCGATCTCGGTCACGGGCTCGGCCACGGCGGCCTTCAGCACGGGCGGTGGCGCCCTCGGCTCGGCGACCGTGCCGGCTGGCATGT
>CAYYUT010000307.1:0-5080 GCA_964474935.1 uncultured Spirochaetales bacterium | reverse complement strand
CCACCTGGGCCTCGGGACCGTCGGGATGCATGCGCTCGAGGCGACGAAGCTGACGGATCGATTCGGTGAGGGCATCGGGAGTCATCCCGGCCTCTTCGATCTTGATCTGGTAGTCGGCGGCTTCCTCGTTGCGACCGTCCGAATCACCGAGCTCGGCCTGGATCGCCCGCATCTGCTCGCGCAGGTAGGCCTCGCGCTGCGTGCGCGACATCTCGTCCTTCGTCTGGGTGTGGAGCTCGGCCTGGACCGTCGTCACGTCGAGCTCGCGGCGCAGGAAGGTGTCGACCTTCTGCAGGCGCAGCACCGGGTCGATTGTCTCGAGGATCTCCTGGGCGTCGGCGAGCCGCAGCCTGAGGTTCGAGGCGACCAGGTCGGCCAGCCGCCCCGGATCGTCGACGTTCTGGGTGATCGAGAGCACTTCGGGCGGGAGATTCTTGAAGGGGAGCAGCTCCTCGATGCGGACCCGCACCGCCCGGATCAGCGCCTCGGTCTCGACGCTCCATTCCCGATCGACCTCCGGCAGGAGCGGCTTCACGCGGGCCGTATCGGCATGCGGGTTGTCGACGAAGGACTGCACCTCGGCCTTCGAGATCCCCTGCACGAGGGCCTTCATCCGCCCGTCGGCCAGATTCACGGTGCGCATCACCATCGCCACCGTGCCCACCCGGTTCAGATCGTCGCTGGTCGGCTCCTCGCTGTCCGGATCGCGCTGCGCCAGCAGCAGGACCAGACGGTCGCCGGCGAGCGCCTGCTCCACGGCGGCGATCGAACGCTCCCGCTGGAGGAAGACCGGCAGCACCATGTAGGGAAAGACGACGAAGTCCCGCAGCGGAAGCAGCGGGAGCTCGTCGGGCAGACCGAGCGTGTCGACTTCGGGGGGCATCATTGGCCGCTTCGTCCCGCTGGCGAGGGGCCTTGAGCGCACTGCGTTAGAGATTGATCCACGCTTGCCGATGAACGGAGCGAAGCAGCGCTATTCGAGCGACTCGATCCGCTTTCCGTTCACGTTCAGGAGGAAGGGACGCTTGTGGGCGTTCCCATCCCGGGCGATCGAGGTCACACCCGATACACCGGGATGTGATTCGACCCCGAGCAGACCCTCTCGCAGCGCTTCGCGGGTACGCAGACCGCGTGCAAGCTGTACGAGCACCAGACTCGCGGCGTCGTAGGAAATCGCGGCCAGCGGTCCCGGGGCGCGCCCGAAGCGGGCCTGGTAGCGACGAGCGAAATCGGCGACGTAGGGGATATCGCTCTCGGGATGGAAGGTCTCGGTGAAGACCGCTCCGTCGACGTGGCGCCCCCCGATCCGGATCAGATCGGGGTGATACCAGCCGTTCGGCCCGAGGAGCTGGACGTGCCCGGCCTCGTGGAAGGCGAGCTGGGGCGCGATCAGGGCGACCTTTTCGTAGGAATCCGGCAGGAAGAGGGCGTCGAACGCGACGATCGGGGGCAGCGGCGCCTCGTCCGGCCCGACCAGCTCGCGCGCCTCGGTGCGCAGCTCGAGCGCCTCGTCCGCCGGGAGCTTCTTGGCGCGATCGAGCATCCGCTCGCGCTCCTCGAGCAGCTCGATCTCTTCTCCCGAGAGCAGGTAGTAGCCGATCAAGCGGCGAATGGATCCCGCGAAGTCGGTGGCCGACGGATCGTAGGCGGCGAGACCGACGATGCGTCCGCCCCGCTCCTCGACCACGTCGAAGAAGAGATCCTTCTGCCCGCGTCCGTACTCGTCGTCGGGATAGAGGATCGCGAAGCGTCCGACGCCGAGATCGTCGAGCGCGAAATCGGTGAGCACGCGGACCTCGCTCCGCGGCGAGCGACCGACCCGGAAGACGTTCGACCGGCCGATCGCCACCTCCGAACGCGAGGTGAGCGTGAGCAACGGGACGCCCGCACGCTCGGCTGCCTCGGCGGCGGCCTCGGCCTCGCTCCCGAGGAGAGGACCGACGATCGCCACGAGCGCGGGATCGGTCGCGAGCGCCCGCACCGCGGCCGCTGCGCCGGCCGCGTCGCCGCCGGAATCGCGCACGACGACCCGCACCCGCGAGGCCGGCGCCGTGGGCTCGGCGTCCTCGAACACCCGGGCCGCGAGCAACGCACCGCGCAGGCATTCTTCTCCGAAGCCGGCGAACGGACCGGAGAGCGGAACGACCACGCCGATCGTGCCCTCGGCGGCGCGCGTCTCGGGAAGACCTCCGGCCGCGGCACGGGCGAAGGTGGCCGGAAGCGGAGGCGGCTCGGCCGCCGGCTCGGGCACCGCCGTCAGCCGATCCAGGAGGAGCTGGCGGCGTTCGGTCTCGGCCACGGAGAGTGCCAGCCCGTCGAGACGCTCGAGATGCTCCCGGGCACGCTCGGTGTCGCCGGCGGAGATCGCGACCTCGGCGAGTCGCAGATGGATCGCGGCGATCGGCGAGCGACGCTCGACGGCGGCGAGCCCCGCGTCGAGATCCGGGCCCGAGAGCCGCGCCAGCACCGCCTCGATCTCGGCCTCGACGACGACCCGGTCGGCCGGATCGGGGGTCTCGTCGCGAAGCGCGGCGAGCCAGCCGAGCTGGGTGGTGGTCTCGCCGGCCTCGGCCGCGAGTGCCGCGAGCAGGCGCATCGCGCGGACACGGGCCGCGTCGGGCAGCTCGTCGAGCACCAGGCCCTGCGCGGTCGAGGCCGCCCGCTCCGCATCGCCGCTCTCCAGCTCGAGCTCGGCCAGACGCAGGCGGATCTCGGGAATCCGATCGCCGCGCGCGTGCACCTGGCGGGCCCAGCGCAGCTGGGTCATCGCCGGCTCGACCTCGCCCGCCCCGGCCAGCAGATCGGCGAGCGCCAGCGCGGCGTCGTCGGCGCGCGAGGCGCGGGGATGCGACTCGAGAAAGCGTCGCAGGGCGTTCGTGGCACGGGCCGGGTCGACGTCGGCGAGCGCCACGGCCTCGGCGTAGTCGGCTTCCACGGGATCGCGCTCGCGCGCGCCGAAGCGCGCACAGGCCAACGGGACGCAGAGCAGCGCGACGACGGCGAGCCTGGCCATCGGCCTAGTGACCCGACCGGTCCGTCGCCACAGATGCCGAGCTCGTGCGGCAGGAGACCGATCGAACAGGTCCAACGGACGCCGAGTTCATCGAGCTGGTCACTAGTCGAACAGGTCCTTGAGCTTGTCGAGGAAGCCCTTGGTGACGGGCGACGCCTCGCTCCCCGATTCGCGAGCGAGCTCCTCGAGCAGCTCGCGCTGGCGGCTCGTCAGGTTGGTGGGCACCTCGACGAAGATCTTGACGTACTGGTCGCCCCGTGCGGCGCTCCCGAGGGTCGGCAGGCCCTTGCCCCGGAGACGGTGGATGGCTCCCGGCTGGGTTCCCTCGGCGATTCGGAGATCGACCTTCCCGTCGAGCGTGGGCACCTCGATCTCGGCGCCGAGGGCGGCTTTCGGGAACGGGATCGGCACCTCGCAGTAGAGGTCCGGTCCGTCGCGCGTGAACAGGGGATGGGGCTTCACGCTGATCACCACGTAGAGGTCGCCGGGTGGTCCGCCCGCGATGCCGGCCTCGCCTTCGCCCGCGAGGCGCAGGCGCGAGCCCTCGTCGACCCCTGCCGGGATCCGCACCGAGATGTTCTGCTGCCCTTCGGTCCGGCCGCTTCCGCGGCAGGTGTGACAGCGATCGCGCACCACCTCGCCCTCGCCATTGCAGGCGTCGCAGGGCCGGCTGATCCGGAAGAAGCCCTGCTGGAAGATGACCTGGCCGCCACCGTTGCAGCGACCGCACAGCTCGCGCTGCGTCCCCGGTCGGGCGCCCGATCCCTCGCAGGTGCCGCAGGCGCGCATCTTGGGAATCGAGAGCTTGGCGTCGAGCCCGTCGCGCACGTCGTCGAGATCGATCTCGAGGTTGTAACGGAGATCGGCGCCGCGGCGCCCCCGGGAACGCCGTGGTCCGCGGCGCGGGCCGCCGAAGACGTCGCCGAACAGATCGTTGAACAGATCCGTGAACGATCCGAGGTCGCCGAAGTCGCCCTGGAAGCCACCCATGCCCTGGGCGCCCACGCCCTGGTGGCCGAAGCGATCGTAGGCCCGCCGCTTGTCCGTATCGGACAGCACGGCATAGGCCTCCGACACCTCCTTGAAGCGGTTCTCGGCGTCGGGATCGTCGGGGTTGCGGTCGGGATGGTACTGGAGTGCGAGCGCCCGGTAGGCCTTCTTCAAGTCATCGGGCGTGGCGCCGCGCGCAACGCCCAGGACGTCGTAGTAGTCTCGCTTCGACAAATCGCCCGAGCCTCGCAGCCGTGGCCTGGGAGCGGATCCCGGGCCGAGAGCGGGCCTAGGAGGCGCCGGCTACGAGGACTCCCCTCCAAGCGTGGCGTAGATCTTCTCGGTCATTTTGTAGGAGAGCGAGGTGAGTTCGTCCACCGCCTCGGCGAGATCGTCGCCACCGGCCTCCAGGGCGGCCTTGGTGCGCGCGAGCGATGCCTCGAGGCCCTGGCGCTCCTCGGCCTCGACGTGGTCGCTGTAGTCGGCCAGGGTGCGTTCGGTGGTGTAGACCAGACCGTCCGCCCGGTTGCGCAGCTCGGTCTGGGCCTTCCGCAGCCGATCGGCGTCGGCGTTCTCGGCGGCCTCCGAGACGAGCCGCTCTACCGCCTCCTCGCTCAGGCCGCTCGACGCCGTGACGCGGATCTCCTGGCTCTTGCCCGTCCCGAGATCCTTGGCCGAGACGTGGACGACGCCGTCCGTGTCGATGTCGAAGGTCACCTCGATCTGGGGCACGCCCCGGGGCGCCGGCGGGATCCCCACCAGCTCGAAGCGTCCGAGGGTCTGGTTGTCGGCGGCCATCTCGCGCTCGCCCTGGAGCACGTGGATGCGCACGACGGACTGATGGTCTTCGGTGGTCGAGAAGACCTGACCCTGGCGGGTGGGAATCGTGGTGTTCTTGTCGATGATCTTGGTGAAGATGCCGCCCTGGGTCTCGACACCGAGCGAGAGGGGCGTCACGTCGAGCAGCACCACGTCGGCGACGTCGCCCTGGAGGACGCCGGCCTGGACGGCCGCCCCCACCGCGACCACCTCGTCGGGATTGATGCCCTTGTAGGGCGGCTTGCCGAAGATCGCCTC
>CAYYUT010000306.1:0-5088 GCA_964474935.1 uncultured Spirochaetales bacterium | reverse complement strand
GGCCGACGTGGGTGTAGATCTGGGTGGTGGCGAGATCCGCGTGCCCCAGCATCGCCTGGACGGCGCGCAGGTCGGCCCCGCCCTCGAGCAGGTCGCTCGCGAACGCATGGCGGAGCACGTGCGGCGATACCCGATCCTCATCGATCCCGGCCCGCCGAGCCGCACGGCGCAGCCGGACGAAGAAGTTCTGCCGCGACATCGGGCACCCGCGGCGCGACAGGAAGATCACGTCGCTGGACCGACCCGACCCGACCGCACGCGCAGCGAGGCTCGGTCGCACCTCGGCCAGATAGCGATCGAGCGCCGCGAGGGCGGGCTCACCGAGAGGGACGAGCCGCTCGCGTCCCCGCTTGCCCCGCACCCTCGCCAATCCGGCCCGGCGATCGACGCCCCCGATGGGAAGCGACACGAGCTCGGTGCCCCGAAGGCCCGCTCCGTAGAGCACCTCGAGCATGGTCTGGTCGCGCAACCCGAGCAGCCCGTCGTCTGCGCAGGCCGCGATCAGGGCCTCGGTCTCGTCGGGACGCAGCGTTCTGGGAAGCGTGCGGCCGAGGCGCGGCGTGGCGATGCCGTCCAGCACGTCCACCGCGAGCTCGCCCCGTCGGGCGCTGTCGCGCACGAAGCCCCGCACCGCCGCGAGCGCACGCGCGCGGCTCCGGGCCGCGAGCCCCTGCCGTTCGAGCGACTGGAGGAAGGCGCGGACGTCGTCCCGACCGATCGCATCCACCGAGCGTACGCCGCGGCGCTCGAGCTGCTCGACCAGCCGCTCGAGATCGCGCGCATAGGCGGCTCGCGTATGGGGCGACAGGCCTCGCTCGACGCCCCGGCGCTCGAGGAAGGCATCGACCGCGATCCGCAGCGCCGACGTCGCCGCGGGATCGAGGGCCGCGTCGGGCTCAGCCACCCCCCGCCTCCTGGCCGTGAACCACCCCCTCGAGCTTGCGCCGCAACAGCTCGAGCTGCGCGGGATCGGTGACCTTCTTGCCTTCCAGGTCCTTGAGGTAGAAGGTGTCCGCCACCTGGTCGAGGATCGTCGACGCCTTCGAAATGTAGACCTCGAAATCGAGGTCGGCGATGGTTCGTGTCAGATCGAAGAGCAGACCGCTGCGATCGTTCGCCGACACGTCCACCACCGTGTAGAAGTCCGAGTCCTGGTTCGATATGCCGATGCTCTGGGGGCTCTGGGCGGGCGAGCGGGTCACGCCGACCGGCCGCGGCAGCTCCCGGATCCGCTGGCCGAGATCGAGCTCGCCTCCGAGCGCCTGACCCAGCGTCCGCTCGACCGACTGCCAGGTGAGCGCCCTCTCCTCCGGCCCCCCGGCGGGTGTCGTCACCCGGTAGATCTCGAGCGCCAGACCGGAGCGCGTCGTGTAGACGTGCGACCCGAGGATGTTGACCCGATTGGCCGTGAGGCTCCCGGCGACCGTCGCGTACAACCCATGGCGGTCGGGTGTACACACGATGAACTCCGACAGACCGCCGCGGACCTCGCGTACGGCCGTCGTCAGGCCCTTCGCGGGGTCGTATCCGACGAACACCTTGGCGTGCCGCGCGATCTGGCGAGGGGTGTGGGAGATGAAGTAGCGCTGCGGCATCACCTGGAAGAAGCCATCGATCGCGGCCCGGTCGATGCCCTCCTGCGCCAGCAGACCCCGCGCCGACTCGCGGCGCAGGTCGACACGGCGCTGCACCTGCTCGATCGCCCGCTCGAGATCGTCGCCTCCGGTCTCCAGGAACTCGGACGTGCGCTCGAAGAGCTCGCGCAGCAGGAATCCCCGCCAATCGGTCCAGCCCGTCCGGGACGAGGCCCGCATGTCGGCGAAGGTGCACAGATAGAGGTTGCGGAGGTTGGTGCGGTCGCCGCTCAAGCGTGCGAACTCGATGATCAGCTTCGGATCGGAGAGATCGCGCCGCTGCGCGACGTGCGACATGAGCAGGTGGTATCGGACGAGGTAGCAGGCACGCAGGATCCGCTCCGGCGCCATGCCGAGCCGTTGCATCACCGTGGCCGCGAAGAAGAGACCCTTCTCGGAGTGGTCGCCTCCGAGCCCCTTCCCGAGGTCGTGGAACAGGCACCCGAGGTAGAGCGCCGCGCGGTCGGGTACGACATGGATCAGCTCCGAGAGGTCGGGCACCAGCTGCCGGTGCTCCCCCTTCCACAAGCGCCGCAGCTCCTCGACCAGGAGGATCGAATGCACGTCCACGGTATAGGTGTGGTACATCACGTGCTGCCACCGGCAGACGATGTGGTTCCACTCGGGGATGTAGGCGCCGAGCAGGCGTGTCTCGTTCATCGCGAACAGGGTCCGCGTCACGCGATGCTCGGACTCGACGATCGACACGAAGATGCGGCCCGCTTCGGGGTCGTTCCTGAAACGATCGTCCACCAGATCGAGATTCTCGCGCACCAGTCGCAGCGCCGTGCGCGAGAGCTCGACGTCGTGCTGCTGCGCCACCGAAAACGCCGCGAGCAGATTGACCGGATCCGCACGCAGATGCGCCGAGCTCGGAATCTCGAGCTCATCGCCCACGATCCGGAAGCCGCGCTCCACCTCGCGCAGCGAGCGTCGCCGCGGCGGCCGCACGTGCCGCAGGCACTGGTGGATGACGAGCTCCGAGTAGTTTCGGATGCGACGGGCGTGCCGGTAGTAGTCGCTCATGAAGCGCTCGACCGGGAGGTCGTGCCCCGTCACGACCTCGTCGTAGCCGAAGTTGCGCGAGATCTCGTCCTGCATCTGGAAGCTGAGCTCGTCGTTCTTGCGACCCGAGATGCGGTGCAGCTCGTTGCGTACGCGCCAGAAGAACTCGAGAGCGTCGCGCAGCTCGCCCACCTCGGACGACGTGAGCAGTCCGTGCGCCTCGAAGGCGCCCAGCGTACCCGATGCGTCGTAGGCGGCGACGGTCACCCAGCAGGCCGCGTGATAGTCGCGCAGCCCCCCGGTTCCTTCCTTCAGGTTCGGCTGGAGCAGGTAGGGAGTCTCTTCGTAGCGCGTGTGACGATCCTGGATCGCCGCCATGCGGCCCTCGATGAGCTTTGGAGCCCCTTTCTGGACGTCGCGGCGCACTCGGCGACGGAGGTCCTCGCACAGAGCGGGCTCGCCGCAGAGGAGCCGGGCGTCGAGCACCGATGTGCGGACGGTCGCGTCCTGGGCGGCGAGCTTGCGGGTGTCGTTCACCGTGCGTACGGCCGATCCCACAGTCAGCCCGGCGTCCCAAAGCCAGAGCTGTACGCGCTCGCTGATGCGTCGCACCGAGTCGGTGAGGCGCCGCGGGTGGAGGAACAGGAGATCGATGTCCGAGTGGAGCGCCATCTCGCGCCGCGCGTATCCTCCGACGGCCACCATCGCCATGCGACGCTCGCGCTCCGAACCGCTCTTCGCCGCCTCGTCGTCGGCGAACTCAAAGAGGCGCCGGAGCAGCGCATCGAGGAGATCGGAGTGGGTCGCGTTGACCGTGCTCGCCGGACCGTCCTCGGCGTGGAGGGCCTCGACGTGGGCCCGGACCGCGTCGAGGTACTCGCGCACCCAGCGGCCGACCTCCTGCCCATCGGGCACCGCGGGCGGCGGGCTTCCGGCCCCGAAGTACTCCTCGATGTCGGGCGCGCTAGCCACGTCGCTGCTCCGCCACGCGGCTGGTGTCGCGATAGCGTTCGAGCCCCGCGGCGATTCGCTCCGCGAGGAGGTCGAGGTAGCGGTCGTCGCGCAGCCGCCGGGCCTCGGAGCGGTTCGACACGAAGCCCACCTCGAGCAGGATCGACGGCATGTCCGCCAGGAAGAGCACGTAGAAGGGCCCGCGCTTCACGCCGAGGTCGGTCACCCTTCCGTAGCGCCCCGCGACGCCCGACACGATCTCCTCGTGCACCACCCGGGCCAGCCGTCGGGAATGGGGGAGCGTCTCGCTGACGCGCAGACCGGCAATCGTGCGCTGCAGCTCGTCGACCCGGTTGCGGGGGATCCCGTTCTCGCGCGAGGCCACCGTCCAGGTGTGCCGTTCGTAGTCGAGGTCGAGGTGATAGGTCTCGATTCCATGCGCGGCGGCGCGTTCGGCGGCGTTCGCGTGGAGGGACAGGAAGAGATCGGCGCGGGCCGCCTCCGCGATGGCCGTCCGCTCCTCGAGCCCCACCGTCCGGTCCGAGGTACGCGTCGATACCACGGCGAAACCGCGTGCCTCGAGATTCGCCTGCAGACGCTTCGCGAGCGCCAGCGTCACATCCTTCTCGCGCAGCCCGCCGACCCCGACGGCGCCGGGGTCGCGCCCCCCGTGTCCGGGGTCGATCACCACGGTGCGGACCGGTCGGATGCCGACGGGCAGCCGTGAGAGCGGATCGCCGTGCGCGTCGGGATCGGCTTCGGTCGAGACACCGGCATAGACGTCCACGACGAGCCGGTCGGGGGTCGTGAGCTTGAGGAATCGGTGACGCTGGTAGCGTTCAAGGTCGATCACGACGCGGGTGCGGGTCTTCGTGTTCTGACCCACGCGGATGCCGTGGAGCAGACCGTCCTCGACGGCGATCGCCTCGTCGTAGCTGCGACCGACCCAGATCCCCTCGATGTCGAGATAGAGCCGCTCGGGCCGCGCGGCCCCGGCGTCGGCCGGCAGCCGGCCGATCTCGACCGGGGCCTCGCGCGTGAGCTCGACGACCACGCGCGTGTAGTCGTCGTAGGACCAATGGCGGATCTCGCGAACGTCGCCGAGACCTCGCGGCCGTTCGACGCCGAGCGCCGCCAGACCCACGAGCACCAGCAACGTCACGTGGGGCCGCCGCCTCACGAGTCCCGCCGGAGGCGCGCCTGCCATCGGGCGACTGCCTCGAGCGCGGCGAGCGGCGTGGTGCGATCGGGGTCGAGCGCACGCATCTCGGAGATCACCTCGTCCTCCCTGGGATCCCGCGCCAGCGGTTGGCGTACGAAGAGCCCGAGCTGATCGCTCGGTGTCGCCCCGAGAGACCCGCGGCCCCCGTCATCGGCCGCTGGATCCGCCCCCGGTCCGGGCGCCCTCCCACCGGCGGCGCCGACCGCGAGCCTCGGCCGTCCGGCGGCGTCGAGCTCGCCGGATTCGAGGTTCGCCAGGATGGCGCGCGCCCGCTCG
>CAYYUT010000305.1:0-5090 GCA_964474935.1 uncultured Spirochaetales bacterium | reverse complement strand
GGAGCAGTGCTCCGACCACATGACCGAGAAGATTCCGAGCTCCGAGAAGCTCGGCTCGCGCCCCAGGATGTCGAGGATCTGGCGCCACTCGTCCTCGGTGAGGCCGTGTTCGCGCGCGAGCGCGAGATCCACCGCGGGCTCCTCGAGAGCGCCCGGACCGCTCACGCCACACCTCCGGCCCGCACCGCATCGACCAGCGAGCCCAGGATCGCGAGCCCGTCGGTGCCGCCGAAGGCCGCCTCCACCGCGTGCTCGGGATGGGGCATCAGGCCGAGCACATTGCCCGCCTCGTTCACGATGCCGGCGATGTCGTCGAGCGACCCGTTCGGGTTGGAGCGGCCACCGACGACGCCTTCCGCGTCGCAGTAGCGGAGCGCGACACCCCCCCGCGCCTCGAGGGCCGCCAGCTCGTCGGCGTGCGCAAAGTAGGCCCCCTCGCCGTGCTTGATCGGAAGCCGGAGAAGCGCGCCTTCGTGCGTGCGCCCGAAGAAGGCGGGCACGGCCCGCTCGACCCGCACGGTCGCCTGCTCGCACACGAAGGCGAGATCACGGTTCGGCCGCAGCACACCGGGCAGCAGGCCCGTCTCGCAGAGCACCTGGAAGCCGTTGCAGATGCCGAGCACCCGACCACCCTGGTCGGCGAAGCGCCGGACGTCGGCCATCACGGGCGAGAAGCGCGCCATCGCGCCGCAGCGAAGATAGTCGCCGTACGAGAAACCGCCGGGCAGGACCACCGCGCGGGTGTCGGCGGGAAGCACCGGCTCCTTGTGCCAGACCAGACGCGACTCGACGCCGAGCACACCCTTCAGCGCAAACGCCGTGTCTCGATCGTCGTTCGATCCGGGAAACTGTACGACCGCAAACAAGCGGACCTCACGCTCGTTGGATGGGGCTCGGGTCGCCACGATCACGGGGAAGGCCGGATTTTATCGAGCGCCCATTCCGGCGGCAAACGAGGCTGCAAACGCCGCACCGCAGCAGCCGACCGCACGGCGGGCACGGCGCCCGGGAGTGGGCCGGCGCGCGTCCCGCTCAGGGATCGATGCGCGCGACGCTGAAGTCCTCGATCACCGGATTGGAGAGCAGCTTCTCGGCGATTTCGGCGACGAGCCGCCGGGCCGCCGCCTCGTCGTCCGTGGCGAGTTCGACCTCGAACTGCTTGCCCTGGCGGACGGAGACGACCCCCTCGTATCCGAGCGAACCACAGGCGTTCTGGATCGCCTTGCCCTGGGGATCGAGGACGTCGGGCTTGAGGGTCACGATCACGATGGCCTTCACGTTCACTCCGCTCCGAGTGTGCGTTCGAATATGCGATCGACGTTCCGGAGCACGTGGTCGAGCGAGAAGACCTCGTCGAGGCGCTCGGACGGCAGCAGCTTGACGATACGCTCGTCGCCGAGCACCCGCTCGCGGAAGTCGCCACCCTCCTCCCACGTCTGCATGGCGTGGCCCTGCACGAGGGCATAGGACTCCTCGCGGGTGAGCCCGGTCTCGACCAGGGCGAGCAGCAGCCCGCCGCTGAACACGAGCCCACGGGTCAGCTCGAGGTTCTGGCGCATCCGCCCGGCGTCGACGACGAGGCCTTCCACCAACCCGGCGAAGCGTTGGAGCATGAAGTCGAGCAGCGTGGTCGCGTCCGGCAGCACCACCCGCTCGACCGACGAGTTGCTCATGTCGCGCTCGTGCCAGAGCGCGGTGTTCTCCATCGCAGTGAGCGCATAGCCCCGCATCACCCGCGCGAGACCCGAGAGATTCTCGAAACGCCAGGGATTGCGTTTGTGGGGCATGGCCGACGAGCCCTTCTGGCCCTTGCCGAACTCCTCCTCGACCTCGCGCACCTCGGTGCGCGCGAGGTGTCGGAACTCGACGGCGAACTTGTCGAGACTCCCGGCCACGAGCCCCATCGCCGTCACGAGCGCGGCGTGGCGGTCGCGCTGCACCACCTGGGTGGCGGCTGGCTCGAAGCCGATACCGAGCCGCGCGCACACCGACTCCTCGATCGCCGGATCGAGGTGCGCGAAGGTGCCGACGGCGCCCGAGATCTTGCCGACCGAGGCCTCCTCGAAGGCCCGCGCGAGACGCGCCCGACCGCGTTCGAGCTCGGCATGGAAGACCAGGAGCTTCAGTCCGAAGGTGGTGGGCTCCCCGTGGATCCCGTGGGTGCGCCCCACGCACGGGGTGTGTCGGTGCTCCTCGGCGCGCCGTCGCAGCGCCAGACTGGCGCGTTCGGCACCGGCCAGGATCCAGCGGCCGGCATCGCGGAGCTGGAGCGCCAGCGCGGTGTCGAGCACGTCGCTCGAGGTCATCCCGTAGTGCACGTAGCGCGAGTCGGGACCGACGTGCTCCGCCACGTTCGTCAGGAACGCGATCACGTCGTGACGCACCTCGCGCTCGATCTCGGCCACGCGGTCGACGTCGAAGGCGGCCCGGCGACGGATCTGCTCGACGGCCGCAGCCGGGATCACCCCCCGCTCGGCCAGCACGTCGCACACGGCGAGCTCCACCTCGAGCCAGCGCCCGAGGCGCGCCTCGTCGCTCCAGATTGAGGTGAGCTCGGAACGGGCGTAGCGATCGATCATGGCAGGTTCAGCTCGAGGTAGGTCTGGGCGAGCAGCATGTAGTAGAGCACCGGGATCCCGAGAAGCGGCGCATCGATGCGGTCGAGCACACCGCCCATGCCCGGCAGCAGGGCGCCTGCGTCCTTCACCTTGGCGTCGCGCTTGAGCAGCGACTCGACCAGATCGCCGATCATCCCCACCACCGCGAGCGTGAAGCCGAAGATGGCCGCGACGGTCCATCCGAAACCCTGCGAGAGCTCGGGCCAGCGGAAGTCGAACGCGGCCTTGGTGACGAGCCCCGCGAACACGGCCGTGAGCACCCCTCCGATGGCGCCCTCCACCGTCTTCTTCGGGCTGATCTTGGGCGCGAGCTTGCGCTTTCCGTAGGCCCGACCGGTGAAATAGGCGCCGGCGTCGCCGGCCACGAGCACCGTGAGCCCGAACACCATGTAGTAGGCGCCCGACTCGGCGGCATGCTGGAGCCCGGCCTGCGCACCCATCTTGTAGATCACGACGTCGTGGAAGTTCCTGAGCACGACGGTGTGCGAGAGCAGCCAGCCGACGTAGAAGACCCCGAAGAAGGTGCCCGAAATGCTCGAGAGCGCCTCGCCGAGCTGGGCCTTGCCGAGCTGGGCCACCATCATCGCGAGGAGCCCGGCCGTCATCAGGATGGTGGCGTGATACTCGTTTCCGACGTACGCCACGATCGGCAGCGCCCCACCGGCCGCGAGCCCGAAGCCCCAGAGCGGATGCGCGCCCTTCTCTTCGATCAGCACGTAGACCTCGCGGATCCCGAGCAGCACGAAGCCGAGCACGATCGCGAGGTAGGCGAGCCCACCGAGCGAGATGATCCAGAGGACGAAGGGAATCAGGACGGCCGCCGTGCCGATCCGCTTGGCGAGGTTGCTCGTCTCGCGGGCGGGCGCCTCGTCGAAGGGGCTCGGCGGGAGCGGATGGACGGGCTCAGGCCGTCCGCCGCCTGCCGGACCCGGCGGCGCTTCGGACGGGGTGCCGATCGAATCCGTGCGTTCGGGTTGGCTCATGTCCTGCCCCCCGTGCCAGGCGACGCGGCGCCTCGAAGCGCGGGGGCCGGTCGGTCGGGACCCTTCGTGGCCACTCCGCTGTGACCGAAGCCACCGGCGCCTCTCGACGTCGGGTCGAGCTCGGAGACCTCCTCCCAGGCGCTGGCGGCGACCGGCGCGATCACGAGCTGGGCCACGCGATCGCCCCGCGCCACCCGGAAGGGCTCCGACCCGAGATTGCACAGGATCACCTGCACCTCTCCACGATAGTCCGAGTCGATCGTCCCCGGCGAGTTCGGCAGTGTCACCCCGTGGCGGAGCGCCAGGCCGCTGCGAGGCCGTAGCTGGCCTTCGAAGCCGCGCTCGATGGCGAGCGCGAAGCCCGTCGGAACCAGCGCCCGTTCGCCGGGCGCCACCGTCACGGGCTCCGTCACGGCCGCCGCCAAGTCCACCCCGGCCGAGCCCGGCGTGGCCGGCCGCGGCACGGGAAGGCCCTCCCCGTGCGGCAGCCGGAGCACGCGGATCCGTGCGTTAGGCATCCTGGACGGCGTCGGCCAGGGCCTCCTTGCGGGAAAGCCGGATCCGGCCCGAGGGATCGATGTCGATGCACTTCACGAGCACCTCGTCGCCCTCGCCCACCACGTCGGTCACCTTGTCGATCCGCTCCTCGGCGAGATGGCTGATGTGGACCAGTCCATCGGTGCCGGGGAAGATCTCGACGAAGGCCCCGAAGTCGGCGATGCGCTTCACCTTGCCGAGGTAGACGCGACCGATCTCGGCCTCCTGCGTCAGCTCCTCGATCATCGCGCACGCGCGCTGGAGCGCCTCGGTGTCGGGCGAGAAGATCGTGACCTCGCCCGAGTCGTTGATGTCGATCTTGGCGTTGGTGGTCTCCTGGATCGCCCGGATCACCTTGCCACCGGGCCCGATCACGTCGCGGATCCGGTCGGGCTTGATCCACATCACCTCGATGCGCGGCGCGTAGCGCGAGAGCTCGGCGCGCGCCTCGAGCCCGGCGAGCTCCTGGTTGGTCTCGCGGTCCATGCAGTCGAGGATGTGCAGCCGCCCCTCGCGCGCCTGGTCGAGGGCCCGCTCCATCACGTTCCAGTCGACCTCGGTGATCTTGATGTCCATCTGCATGGCGGTGATGCCCGAACGCGTGCCACAGACCTTGAAGTCCATGTCACCCAGATGGTCCTCGTCCCCGAGGATGTCCGAGAGGATCGCGACCTCGCTGCCCTCCTGGATCAGTCCCATCGCGATCCCAGCCACCGGCGCCGCGATCTTCACGCCCGCGTCGAGCAGCGAGAGCGTCCCGCCGCAGACCGTCGCCATCGACGACGAACCGTTCGATTCGAGCACCTCGGACACGATCCGGAGCGTGTAGGGGAAGTCCTCCTGGGGCGGCAGCACCGGCAGGAGCGCCCGCTCGGCCAGATTTACGTGCACAACCTCGCGACGCCCCGGCCAGCGCAGGAACGGAGCTGCGTCGGCTCGCCGAGCCCGGTGG
>CAYYUT010000304.1:0-5099 GCA_964474935.1 uncultured Spirochaetales bacterium | reverse complement strand
CGAACCCTCGATACGGTTTCCCGTATGCAGGTTTAGCAAACCTGTGCCTTCAGCCACTCGGCCACCTCTCCGCGGCTGGGGAGCATAACCGGAGCACCCGCGGCCTGCCCACACGGGCGTGCCGCGCGGCGCCTCGAGACGCGACACGCGACGCGCTCGGGCAGGTTGCCTCCCACCGAGATCGACGTCCCCGTCGCGCCCGCGCCTCACCGGGTGATGCTAGCCTCGCTCCGATTGCCGCCCGGGAGCCCGCCGATGGCCGAGCCCGTTCTCGAAGTCCACCCGCTCACCGGAGCGATCGGAGCCGAGATCTCCGGCGTCGACCTCGCGCAGCTCGACGACGAGGCCTTCACCCGCATCCACCGGGCCTTCCTCGACCACGGCGCCATCTTCTTCCGCGACCAGAAGCTCGACCCGTCCGCCCAGCTGGCCTTCGCGCGGCGCTTCGGCGAGCCCGAG
The DNA here is from genome assembly GCA_964474935.1 of uncultured Spirochaetales bacterium. Classification (GTDB taxonomy): domain Bacteria; phylum Myxococcota_A; class UBA9160; order UBA9160; family JAFDDA01; genus CAYYUT01. Next base: position 4,640 of record CAYYUT010000304.1, on the reverse strand, counting down.
ATCCACCCGATCGTGGAGGGTACGGCCGAGCACCCCGAGGTCCTGCGCGTCGTGAAGCCGGCGGGCCAGCCGGCGAGCTTCGGCGTGGGCTGGCACAGCGACAACTCGTTCTTCGAGGAGCCGAGCCTGGGCTCGGTGGTGTTCGGCGAGGTGGTCCCGCCCACCGGGGGCGACACGCTCTTCGCCAGCATGGAGCGGGCCTGGGAGTCGCTCTCCCCGCCGCTGCAGGAGATGCTCGACGGCCTGTCGGCGATCCACAGTGCCAAGCGGGCCTACGACCCCGACGTCACCGGGCGCGAGAAGTACGAGGGCAAGGCGACGCTTCGCTATCGCTATTCGGACGCCGTGCTGGCCGAGGTGGCGCATCCGGTGGTGCGCACCCATCCCGAGACGGGACGCCGCTGTCTCTACGTGAATCCGATGTTCACCCAGCGCATCGAAGGCCTCGGGACGGCCGAGAGCGATGCCATCCTGGAGTTCCTGTATCGGCACTGCGCGAGCCCCGATTTCCAGTGCCGGTTCCGATGGCGTCCGGGCTCGGTCGCGGTCTGGGACAACCGCTGCGTATGGCACTACGCGATGAACGACTACCAGGCGCACGAGCGCGTGATCGTGCGGGTCACGATCGCCGGAGACCGGCCGCGGTGATCCGCCCCGCCGGCGGCCCGGCGCGGGCCGCGCTGCGGCTCGCGGCCCTGCTCGTGCTCGCGATCGTGGTCTCGGCCGCCGCGGTCGGCTGCTCGCCCGCCACCACCCGGAGGAATGTCTGGTCGCTCGGGCTGCCCGGCAGCTCGACCCGCTTCCTCGTGAAGCAGGCCACGAACCGCGAGGGATACCTCGACGTCTGGCTCGACAGCGAAGGGTTCGTGCTGCGCACCTTCACCCACGCGAGCGTTCCGTGCCTGCAGATGTTCGAACCCGAGGCGATGGTGGATTTCCGCGCGAGCGGATCGTCGGGTGTGCTGGTGCGGGGCGACAGCGAATGTCAGACGGCCGGCATCGGGAGCCTGCGCGCCTGGCGCAGTCGCCTGCCACGGCCGACGAGCCCGGGCGGCACACCGATCCCCCGCGCCCAGGCCAACTATCGAGCGGTGTACCGAGACGCCGAGGTGACCTTCCTGCGTGGTCGGTTTCCGCTCACCGGGAAGCTGGCGTTCTCGGGGGTGGGCGACGTGATCGCGGTGGTGCCGCACGAGCATCGCTGCGACGGCGTGATCGCGCGGCAGACGGCCTCGATGGAGTACCACCCGGGCGGCCAGTACGTGCTCACCCTGGTGGGCTCCGATGGGCCCTGTCCGATCGAAGGCCTGATCCGGCCCATCCCGTCGGCCCGCGGATCGTCCGAGGCCGCAACCCCGGCAGTTCCCTAGGGTTCCACAGGTCGGGGCCTCGAGCGGCCGATGAGGCCCGGGTGGGGGAAGGTCGCAGCGGAGGCACCGCCGTGGACCCCAGGATCGGACGCCGCAGCTTCCTCGGACAGATGGCGCTCGCAGCCGGCGCGGTCGCGCTCGCTCCGCTCGCGGGCAGTGCGGCCGCAGCCTCCGCCCCGGCCTATCGCGGTCCGAACGTGGTGCTCGTCCGCTTCGGCGGCGGCGTGCGGCGGCGCGAGACGATCGACCCCGCCCACACCCATGCACCCTGGTTCCTTCGCGAGCTGGCCCCGCGTGGGACCCTCTACCGCGGCATGGAGCTCTCGCATGCCGAGTGGGTCCACACGAGCCACGGCGAGGGCACGCTGAACCTCCTGACCGGCCGTTACGACCGACACGAGGACGTGAGTGGCCGCTTCCTGGGGGCGCGTTTCGAGTCGGCGCACCCGACCCTCTTCGAGCTGCTGCGCCGGCGCTACGACCTGGCTCCCCACGAAGCCCTGATCGTGAATCACGAGGACCGGACCGACGAGGAGTTCTACAGCTTCTCGAACCATCCCGACTACGGCCTCGCCTATCGCTGCGAGGTGTTGAGCCTCTACCGCTTCAAGTGTCACCTGCTGCGGCGCCAGATCGAGTCGGGTGGCCTCGGGGACGACGCCCTCGAGGCGAAGCGGGCAGGGCTCGCCGAACTCGAGTCGCTCGATCTGCGGGCGGCCTCGGTGCGCGGACAGTCGCCGCCGATTGAGCGCTTCTGGGATGGCTGGCGCGCGCACTACGGCGAGAGCGGACTCGTGAACCCGCGCGGCGATCGTCTGCTCACCGAGCTGGCCGTGCGGGCCGTGCGCGAGCTCCGGCCGCGCCTGATGCTCGTGAACTACAACGACCCCGACTACGTGCACTGGGGGAACCCGGCTCACTACACCCGGGCCATCTCGATCATCGACGCGGGCATCCGACGGCTGGTCGAGACCTGTGCGAGCGATCCCTTCTATCGCGATCGCACCGTCTTCGTGATCGTGCCCGACTGCGGACGCGACTCGAACCCCTTCATGGCGGTGCCCTTCCAGCACCACTTCAATTCGCGCTCGGCGCGCGAGATCTTCGCCCTGGTGGTCGGCCCGGGACTCGAGCGGGGCCGTGTGGTCGACCGGCGCGTCGAGCAGATCGCCGTCACGCCGACCGTCGCGGCGCTGATGGGCGCACCGGCGCGCTACGCCCAGGCGGGTCCGCTGCGCGAGGCCCTGGCCGGATGAGACGGCTCGGGGCGTGGGCGCGCGGCGCGGTGGGCGTGCTCTTCTGCCAGACGCTCGCGACGGCAGTCCTCGTCGCGGGGTGGACGCAGCGGTTGGTGCGGCGGCGGGTGTTCGCGCGCTGGCACGCCCGGGCCGGAGAGCCGGGAGGGTTCCGGGCCTTCGCGCGGGCCCATGCCCCGCTCGGGGAGCTGGCCGACCCGCCGCGCTGGATCGCGGGCCCGCCGCAGGCCGAGGTGGCACCCCGGGCCGGACGCGCGCATCGCTGGCTCGGAGGGCTCGGGGCGAATCTCCGCGAGGGCCTCGCGGTCGTGCTCCACACCCAGGTGCTCACGCTCCCGGCCGGTGCACTCTGGCTCTTCGCCTGGTACGCCGGCTGGAACAACTCGTTCCACAAAGGCTACGAGCAGGCCTGGGTCGGACCGACGATGGCCCTCTTCGGCGTTCCGCTCTTCGTGGCGGCCATGCTCTACGTCCCGCTCGCCCAGGCGCGCCAGGCCTCCGCGCGGCGCTGGCAGGCCTTCTACGACTTCGGGCTCGTGTTCCGGATCGTCCAGAGACGCTTCGCGGCCTGCATCCGGCTCGCGGTCGGCTACTCGCTCCTCTCGGTTCCGGTGATGCTGCTGAAGACGCTCCCGATCGCCTTCGACCGGGTGCCCCCCTTCGCGAGTCTCGAGCCCGACGCCGCGGCGGGCGTGCTCCGGCTCTACTTCCTGGCGGGGAGTGTGCTCTTCCTGGCGGCCTTCCTCGCGCTGAGGCTCGCCGCCGGGCGCATCTACGCCGATGCCGTCGTGGCGCTCGTCCGCGAAGGCGAGCTTCCGGCCGCGGCCCTCGCCCCGGGCGAGCGGCACGCGCTCTCGGCGCTCGGCCTGCTCGACGTCGAGCCCGCCGCAGCGCGCGGTGCACTGGTTCGTGCCATTCGTGGCGCGGGCCGGTGGGCCTGGCGAACGGCGGCCGTCGCCCTCGCGAGCGCGGTCTGGTTGAGCTTCGTGGCCCAGATCTTCGTGTCCGAGTTCCTGAACTACCATCCGGTGGTCGGATGGCTGAACCAGCCGCTGATCCAGCTGCCCTGGTTCCGGTACCTGCCTCCCGGACTCTGAGTGGCCCGAGGTGCGATGTGCGACTGCTCGTGCTGGATGCCTACGCCCCGGAAGGACGCGAAGCCCTCGACCGGGCCGGAGCCACCCGCGCGGGCACCCTCTACGAACGCATGCTGCGGCGTCTCGCACCGGCCGCTCGCATCGACGTCGTGCATCCCGCCGACGGCGAGGTCGTCTGGCCCGAGGGCGCTGGTCTCGAGGACTACGATGGCCTCGCCTGGACGGGCTCGAGCCTCACGATCCTCGTGGGCGAGGGCGATTCGCGGGTGGCGCGTCAGGTGGCGCTGGCCCGCGCGGCGTTCGAAGCCGGGATCCCGAGCTTCGGGAGCTGCTGGGCCGCGCAGCTCGCGTGCGTCGCGGCGGGCGGACGCTGCGAGGCCAACCCACGCGGCCGCGAGTTCGGGATCTCGCGCAAGATCGTGCTCTCGCGCGCCGGGCAGGACCATCCGCTCTTCGCCGGGAAGCCCGCCGTGTTCGACGCCTTCACGAGCCACGCCGATCACGTGAAGCAGCTCCCGATACGCACCGAGCCGCTCGCCTCGAACGCCTTCTCTCCCGTGCAGGCCGTGGCGGTTCGGCATGCACGCGGCAGCTTCTGGGCCGTGCAGTACCACCCGGAGTACGACCTGCACGAGCTGGCTCGGCTCGCCGTCGTACGCGCCGACGACCTGATCGCGCAGGGGAGCTTCGCATCGCGCCCCGACCTCGACCGCTGGGTCGAGGATCTCGAGACCCTGCACGACGACCCCACCCGTGGCGATCTCGCCTTCCGTCTCGGAATCGACGCCGACCTCCTCGACGCCGGGCGACGCCAGCGCGAGGTGCGCAACTGGCTCGACTACGCCGTGGCACCACGCCGCCCCACCGCGACAGGGATTCCCTAGACCAGATCGGATGCGTGGCCCCACCTTCCGCTG
>CAYYUT010000303.1:0-5100 GCA_964474935.1 uncultured Spirochaetales bacterium | reverse complement strand
CCTCCGCTACAACAACCAGGCGCTCCCGATCGTGATCCATCGCACCCTGAGCGACTTCAACCCCCTGCCACAGCTCGCCGCCCGTGGCTCGGTGCAGCTCGCGAGCTGGCCGATGGCCGTCGGCTGGGCGATCTACGGCGTCCTGCTCGCGGCGGTCTGGGGCCTGGTCGCAGCCGCGGTCTGGCGGGCCCGCACCCGCGCCGGGCCGCGCGAGTTCCTGGCGCTCTTCGCGTTGGTCTCGGGGGCGGTGCTGACGCTGCCGCCGGTGGTCTGGACCCACTACTTCATCTGGCTGCTGCCCGCGGCGATCTATCTGGCCGACCGGCACCGCTGGCTCGCCGGCATCGGGGTCGCCTCGCTCGTGGCCTCGCTCACCGAGCTACCGCGCGGGCTCGGATTCCATATGTTCCTGAATCTGGCGCTCATGCTCGGCGTGGCGCGGCGTCTCTGGAGGGAGACATGAAGCTCTCGGTCGTGATCCCGGCCTACGACGAAGAGCACACGATCGACGAGATCGTCCGGCGCGTCGAGTCGGTGCCGCTCGACAAGGAGCTGATCGTGGTCGACGACGCGTCGACCGACGGCACCCGCGCGCGGCTCGAGGCGCTCGACGCCGCCGGCCGCATCCGGCTGGTCTGCCACGAGCGGAACCGGGGCAAGGGCGCGGCCGTCCGGAGCGGGATCGCGCGCGCCACGGGCGATGTGGTGGTGGTGCAGGACGCCGACCTCGAGTACGACCCGGGCGATCTGGTGCGTCTGGTGCGTCCGATCGAAGAGGGCGTGGCCGACGTGGTGTACGGCTCGCGCTTCCAGGGGGGCGATACCCATCGCGTGCTCTACTTCTGGCACTCCGTCGGGAACCGCTTCCTGCCCCTCGTCTCCAACTGCCTCACCAACCTGAACCTCACCGACATGGAGGTCTGCTACAAGGTCTTCCGCCGCGAGGTGCTCGAGCGGATCCGGCTCGAGGAGGATCGCTTCGGCTTCGATCCCGAGGTGACGGCCAAGGTGGCGCGGCTCGGCGTGCGGATCTACGAGACCGGCATCTCGTACTACGGCCGCACCTACGAGGACGGCAAGAAGATCGGTTGGCGCGACGGGCTACGCGTCCTCTGGTGCATCCTCAAGTACAACCTGCGGCCCTGAGGCCCTCCGCGCGCGGCCGGAGTCTCCGGCGATCGGCTCGCGGCGGCTGAATCACTGTGCGAAGACCTGCTGGAGGAGCGCGGTGGTGCGGGCGGCGGGGTCGCTGCGGATGCGCTGCTCCTCCTCGCCGAGCACGGTGAAGAGTCCCTCGAGCGCCGAATCGGTGACGTAGGCGTTCAGGCTCGCCGGAGGCTGGCGCACGAAGGGCAGGGCCGAGGCGCGTCGGGCCAGGGCGTTGTAGAGGCGTCCGAGACCGATCCGCTCGATCTGGGTCGAGACGATCGGCTCGAAGCGTCCGCGGATCTCGTCGGAGGTGCGGAGCCGGAAGAAGTCGGTGGCGGCGGTGTCGCCTCCGCGCAGGATGCCGAGCGCGTCGTCGATCGTCATCGAGCGAACAGCGGCCACGAAGACCTCGGTGGCCTCGCCGGCGGCCTGCTCGGCGGCCCGGTTCATTCCGACCTCGAGCTCGTCGACCTGGGCCCCGAAGCCCACCGTTCGGAGCGCGGAGGCCATGCCCTCGACCTGCTCGGGGAGGGGGATGCGGATGGGGGCGTAGTCGAGGTAGCCGCCGCGCGCACCGACCCGATCGACCGTGCGCCGCGTTCCGACCGAGAGCGCCTCGCGCAGGCCCGAGGCCGCCGTGCTCGCGTCCACGCCGGCGGGGCCGGCCGCGGCGCGGAGCAGGGCCGCCGGATCGCCGAGGCTTCCGTCCGACGCGCAGGCCGCGAACGCGGCGGCGATGACGACCAGAGCGAGCCTCCGCAGCCGGCCCCGACGCCCCGCCCGCGCGCTCCGGCGGGCAGTGGGGCGAGCGCCGCACACCCGTCGGGCACCGGGCCCGCTCCCATCGGTCTCGTCTCCCGCCGTCTCCAAGCTCGCGATCGCAGCGATCCCGGTCGAACGGATCGCGGTCGCCTCGATCCTCGCGTCTCCGAGCCTCGAGCCCATCGTCCCCCCTTCCCCCGGAAAGGCCGCTCCGGGGTCACGCGCCGCGAAGGTACCGCGTATCATGCCGGCCGCCGTCGGGTGCGCCTTCCGCCGAGACGGCGCACCGCCGGATGCGAGGAGGAACCGCCATGGAAGAGCAGGCCAGCCAGATCGTCGACACGCTCGTGACGCTCGTGAGTACGTGGGGCGTGAGCGTGGTGGGAGCCATCGTGCTCCTGATCGTGGGCCGCATCGCGGCCGGCATCATCCGTTCGTCGGTGCGGCGGGCGCTCGAGCGGGGCAAGGTCGACGCGGCCCTCGTCCCCTTCCTCGCGAGCATCGCCTACTACCTGGCCATCGCCGTCGTCCTGATCGCGGTGCTCGGCCTGTTCGGGATCGAGACCACCAGCCTCGTGGCGGTGCTCGGCGCCGCCGGCCTGGCGGTGGGTCTGGCCCTCCAGGGCACCCTTTCGAACTTCGCGGCGGGAGTGATGCTGCTGGTCTTCCGGCCCTTCCGGCCGGGCGACTACGTCGACGCAGGCGGCACCGCCGGGAGCGTCGCCGAGATCGGGATCTTCACCACCATCCTCAACACGCCCGACAACGTCCAGGTGATCGCGCCCAACTCGTCGATCTATGGCACCGTCATCAAGAACTACGCCGCCAACCCCACCCGGCGCAACGATCTGGTGGTGGGGATCGCATACGACGACGACATCGGGACCGCCCTCGAGACCGTGCGCCGGGTGCTCTCGGCGGACGAACGCGTCCTGGCCGACCCCGAGCCCGTGATCGCGGTGGGAGAGCTCGGCGACTCGTCGGTGAACCTGGTCGTCCGCCCGTGGTGCAAGAAGGAGGACTACTGGGGCCTCCGCTTCGATCTGACACGGAAGCTGAAGGAAGAGCTCGAGGCAGCCGGCTGCTCGATCCCCTTCCCCCAGCGCGACCTCCACGTCTTCGAGTCAGCGTCGAAGGCGGCGCAGGCGTAGCGCCGCGGCGCACCCGCGTTAATCTCGGCGCCTCCGAGGGGGTGGAGATGCCGCGCACGAAGCGATCCCGGCTGACGGCCCGGACGGCCGACCGTCATGCGCTCTACGAGCAGGCCGTCCAGGACACCGAGCTCGACGTCCGCCTGATCGACCGGGTGTATCGCCGCGAGCACGGCCGCCCGGCGCGCGATCTGCGCGAGGACTTCTGCGGGACCGCGGCCCTGTGCGCATCCTGGGTGAAGCGCGGGCCCGACCGCACGGCCCTCGGGGTCGACCTCGACGCGGGAACCCTCGAATGGGGCCTGGCGCACAACATCCGACCGCTCGGCCCGGCCGCCGAACGCGTGACGCTCGTCCAGAAGAACGTGCTCGACGTCACCCGTCCGAAGGTCGACCTCGTGGTCGCCTTCAACTTCTCGTACTGCGTCCTCCTCGATCGTCGGACGCTCGTCGAGTACCTCCGGCAGGTGCGGCGTTCGCTCCGCCCGGGCGGCTGCTTCGTGCTCGACAACCACAGCGGGGGCGACACCCTCTCGGTGTCGACCGACGAACGCGACTGCGACGACTTCACCTACGTCTGGGAGCAGTGTCCGGTGAACGGGGTCGACAACGTCGGCCGCCGCAAGATCCACTTCCACTTCCCGGACGGGAGCACGCTCCGGAACGCCTTCACCTACGACTGGCGCGTCTGGAGCCTGGCCGAGGTGCGCGACGCGGCCGTCGACGCGGGCTTCCACCGCTTCGACGTCTACGCCGACTACTTCAACGGGGACGGCGAGCCCACCACCCCGATCCGCAAGGTCCGTCGCTACGAGCACGAGCAGTCCTGGACGCCGTACCTGGTGTGCTGGCGCTGAGAGAGCGCTCGAAGTCGCCACACCCGCCCGGCCACTCCGCCGTTCCATCGCCATCGGCCCTCGGTGTATCCTGGGGCGCCCGGCACGACCCAGCCCGCCGGCGAGGAGACGGACATGGCCGAGCTCGGCTTCTGGAGGATGGCCGCCAAGGATCCCGCGCATCTCGCGTTGGTGACGCCGCGGGGCGACGAGATCCCGGCCGGCGAGCTGCTGGCCTCGTGCAACCGGCTCGTGCACGGGCTCCGCGCGCTCGGTCTCGGGCATGGCGATGCGGTGGCCACGGTGCTCCCGAACGGGCGCGAGATGATCGAGCTCTATCTCGCCGTGGCCCAGGCCGGCTTCTATCTGGTGCCGATCAACCATCACCTCGCCGCGCCCGAGATCGCGTACATCCTGAGCGATTGCGATGCCAAGGCGTTCGTGGCGGGCGAACGCTTCGCCGAGGCGAGCGCCCGCGCTGCCGACGAGGCCGGGCTCGATCCGCGGGCCCGCTTCGCGGTGGGCAGGATCGAGGGCTTCCGCGCCTACCACGAGCTGACCGAAGGCCAGCCCGATTCGACCCCCGACGACCGGGCCGCGGGACAGGTGATGAACTACACGTCGGGCACCACCGGGCGCCCGAAGGGCGTTCGCCGGCCCCTCGCGCCCCTCGAGCCCGACGTGGTGGCCACCCTCTTCAGCGCGTTCCTCCAGATGTTCGGGATCGAGCCCGAGGCCGACAACGTGCACCTCTGCGGCTCCCCGCTCTACCACACCGCCGTCCTGACCTTCGCGTCCTGCTCGCTCAACATGGGGCATACGGTGGTCCTGATGGACAAGTGGACGCCCGAGGGGATGCTCGAGCTCATCGAGAAGCACCGGGTGACGACGAGCCACATGGTGCCGACCCAGTTCCACCGGCTGCTCCAGCTCCCGGAAGCGGTGCGCGCCCGCTACGACGTGTCGTCGCTCCGGCGCATGATCCACGCGGCGGCTCCGTGTCCCGTCGAAACCAAGCGTCGCATGCTCGATTGGTGGGGCGATTCGATCTGGGAGTACTACGCGGCGAGCGAGGGCGGCGGGACGATCGTCTCTCCCGAGGAGTGGCGGCGCTTTCCCGGTACGGTGGGGCGGGCCTGGCCGAGCTCCGAGATCCGGATCCTCGACGACCATGGGAACGACGTGCCGCCCGGCGCGCCCGG
>CAYYUT010000302.1:0-5106 GCA_964474935.1 uncultured Spirochaetales bacterium | reverse complement strand
GGTGCGCGGCCGACGTCGTGCGTGCTGCTGACGCGCACGAGCGGCGGTCGTGCCCTCGTCGCCGACCGCTGCAACGAGGCCGCGCGCCGCGGCATCCGGGTCGGCCTCTCGCTCGCCGAGGCCCAGGCGCTCATCGTTCCGCGGGTGCGCGCCCGCAGCGGCGATCCGTGGGTCGAGGAGGTGGCGGATGGCCGCCGCCCTGGCCGCGGCATGCGATCGGTCGTCGAGGAGCCAGGCGCTCTCGCCGTGACGCAGACCCTCCGCCACCCGCGGATGGGCCACGATGGGGCGCGCGGCCTCCATGTAGTTGAGCAGCTTGATCGGGAAGCCTCCCGGGCGCCGGCGCGGCAGCAGCGCGACCCCGCAGGCGTGGACGAGGGTGCGAACTTCGTCGGGGTCCGTCGTCCCGGCCAGGATGACGCCGGGGATCTGTCGGTCGCTTGCGTCATGAGTCGCTACGACCAGGGGCCAGGGTTGGATGCGGCGTGCGATCTCCCCGATCCGGCCCAGATCCTGGTACCCGTCGAGATTCCCGGTGTAGAGAGCGAAGCGTCCCGGGGCCAACCCATGCCGGAGACACGCGCGCTCGACCGCGGCCGGTTCGGGCGCAGGACGCGGATCGAGCCCCGGCGGAATCTCCTCGGGCGTCCGACGGGTGAAGGGCGCGAGGGCGGTCGATGCCTCGCGACCCAGCGTGATGATCGCGTCGGCGCGCGCCGCGAGGGCCCGGTCGAGCCGGGTGCCGACCGCGTCACAGGCAGATCGGAGCGCGGCCGGCCCGTAGCCCGAGAGCTCGTGGCCGAGCAGGGTGTGCGCCACGTAGACGAAAGGGGTCTGCGTCCAGGCACGGGCGGCGAGCGCCACGAATCCAGCTTCGGCGTTGTGGGCCAGCACGACCTCGAACTGCCTGCGACGCTGGACCCGCAGCAGGTGAACGAGGAGGGCGACATCCACCCAGGGCTTGGCGGCGCTCGGGCCGGCTCGAATCCGTCGCGGGGCGAGCCGGTGCGGCAACGGCACCACGTCCAGATCCGGAGGCGGGGCTTCGACCCCTCGCCCATAACAGAGGAGCGCTACCTCGGCCCCCGCCGACTCGAGGGCCCGGGCCTGGTCGCGTGCATAGATCTGGGATCCCTGGGGCACCGGAAACGGAAAGGCGCCGAGGAGCGCGATCCGCAGGGGCGGCGTCACGGAGCCATCAACCCGCCCGGCCGGCGCCCTCGGCTTCCGTGGCCGCCCCATCGGCCGCGGCCGGGATCCGTGACTGGCGGTTCACCGAGCGGTAGAGGGTGACCAGCTCGATCGCCGCGCGCAGGATGACGCGGGGTCGGGCCCCGCTCTGACGCCCCTGGGTGCGCGGTCGGTGCGTCACGGGCATCTGCCGGATCCGGAATCCGGCGCGCTCGGCGCGCACCAGGATCTCGGTGTTGACGAAGGCCCCGATCGACTCGAGGGCCAGCGCGTCGATCACCTCGCGCCGGAACACCTTGAACGCGCAGTCGATGTCGCGGACCCGGAGCCCGAACACCAGGCGCACCACGCTGCCCCAGATCCAGGCGATGACGCGCCTCCCGATCGGGTCGCGTCGCGGGGAGCGGTAGCCCGCCACGATGTCGAAGCGGTCGGCGTGCTCGAGGAGATCGGCGAGCTCGGCCAGGTCGAACTGGAGATCGGCATCGCTGAAGAAGACCCGCTCGCCGCGAGCGACGCGCAGCCCCGATCGGAGTGCAGCCCCGTAGCCCTGGTTCGACGCATGACGCACCGAGCGAACCCGCGCGTCATGTTTCGACACCGCGTCAATCTCGCGGTCGCTCCCGTCCTGGCTCCCATCGTCCACCACGATGATCTCGAAACCCGCGGCGAGGCGAGGCGCCAGCTCGAGCGCCTGCGTGAGGACCACCCCGATATTGTCGACCTCGTCGAACACCGGGAAGACGAGCGAGAGCTCGGGGCGGTCGGTGGTCGGCGAGAGCGCTTCGGCGGCGCTCAATCCAGGTACCCGAGGCTTCGCAGGCGCTCGGCCACGAGCGCTTCCTCCTCTGCGGAGTAGGGGTGGGCCGCGCCGTCCGGCCCCTGGGCGTCGCCGGGCGCGAGCCAGGGGAGTCCTAGCAGACCGAGCAGCGTGCGACCCGCCTCGGGGAGACCCGCCGGAGCGGCGAGGTCCGCGTTCGGATCGGCACCCGGACAGCCGATCCAGAGACCCTCCGGGCGGTGTCCGCCGTTCATTCCCCGTCCCCGGCCCCCGGCGTGGGCGTCCGGAGGGACGCGTTCGACCGAGGCCGGGGCGAGGTCCCACGGGGTGGGAACCAGCGAGAGCGAATAGCCCGCATCGAGCGCCGTCTCGAAGACGACGTCGGGTGCCCGTTCGGCGAGTGGACCGCGATGGATCTCGTCGCGGGGCCAGGCGCCGGCCACCACCGGCCCGCCCCCCGGGAGCTTCCAGTCGAGCAGCGCGTCGACGACCTCCCGTTGCAGGCGCGCGCGATCGCGGGGCGCCACGCAGCCCTCCGCCTCGCGTCCCGCCAGGTTGAGCCAGATTCCCGGCTGGGTGTTGGCCTCCTCGGAGAAGGCGACCGTCCGGCTCCAGTCGTGGCCCCCGAAACGGATCAGGCTCTCCCAGCGCGCGGCCGTGCTCCGATGGCGTCGAAAGCCCCACTGGGCGACCCGCGGAGGAAGCCAGCGCAGGAGGGCGTCACGTGCCGCGCGCGGGAGCGACCCGTTGCGCCCGGCGCGCTTCTTGCGAGCGAGGAGGCCGCATTCCTCGAGGTGCCGGTTCACATGGACGATCCGGTCCGAGGCGCCTCCCGAGCCGTGGTCCGAGAGCACCACGCAGGCGGCGTCGGTCCCGTAGGCGGCGCGCAGCGCGCCGCAGGCCCGATCGACTGCCCGGTGGATCCGGGCCACCGCGTCGCGCCGGATCGCGCTCGCGCCCGGGTCGTGACGCGGCGAGTCCGGATCGTGGTCGCGCCAATAGTGATGGGCGACGGTGTCGCTCTCCGAGAAGACGACGAACACGAGGTCGGGGCGTCGCCCCTCCCGCCGCGCGAGCATCGCGAGTGCCTCGAGCGCGAAGGCCGTCTTCGACTCGACCCGGGCTTCGAGCGCCGCGACGCCGGCCTCTCCGAAGCCGCGGCTCTCGGCGAGCCCCGCCCGCATCCACGGCCCGGCCCGCGCAGCCACCTCGGCATAGAGCGCGGGATCGCTGGCCGAGCGGGGGTCGGTGCCGACCGAGACCGGTGCGTCGAAGCCCGACACGAGCAGCCCGGCGACCGGTTCGGGTGGAAAGGTGGCCGGCACCCCGAGCGCGAGCACCGACCCGCCCGCGTCCGAGACCCGACCGAAGAGCGAATGACCCCGGCGCCCGCTCGCATTGGTGAAACGGATCCGGTACGCGCCGGCGACCTTCTCGGTGAAGTCGAACAGTCCGTGCTCGCCCGGCGCGAGACCCGTCACCAGGCTCGACCAGGCCGGGAAGCTCATCGGGGGCTGGGTGCTCGCCAGCGGACCCGTCGAGCCCTCCCGCATCCAGGCCGCCAGATTCGGGAGCTCTCCGGCATCGGCGAGCGGGCGGACCACGTCGAAGGTCGCCCCGTCGAGTCCGAGCACGAGAAGGGGTCGCAGGTCGGGTCTCCCTCGTCGGGTGCTAGCCCAGCCGGGCCACGATGGCGTCGGTCACCTCGTCGAGCGTCGCCTTGCCGCCGAGATCGCCGGGTCGGGTCCGGGCATCCCCGAGCACTTCGCGGACCGCGGTCTCGATGCGCCCGGCCGCGTCGACATTGCCGACGTAGCGCACCAGGGCGGCCGCCGAGAGGATCACCGCGCAGGGGTTCGCCACCCGCCTGCCGGCGATGTCGGGAGCGCTCCCGTGGACCGCTTCGAACACCACGCCGTCCTTCCCCTGGTTCCAGCCCGGCACGACCCCGAGCCCACCGACGAGCCCTGCGCACAGGTCGGAGAGAATGTCGCCGTACAGGTTCTCGAGCAGGAGCACCTCGAACTGGGTCGGATCCTTCACGAGCTGCATCGCGCAGTTGTCGATGATGATCTCGCGGTACTCGATCCCGGGAAAGTCGCGCGCGACGCGCCGCGAGCATTCCAGGAAGAGTCCGTCCGTGAGCTTCATGATGTTGGCCTTGTGCACCGCCGCCACGCGGCCCCGTCCCTGCTCGCGGGCCAGCTCGAAGGCGAAGCGCGCGATCCGGAGACAGGCGCGCTCGGTCACCACCTTGAGGCTCTCGACGATCCCGGGCGCGACGCGGTGCTCGAGGCCCGAGTACAGGCCTTCGGTGTTCTCGCGCACGACCACCAGATCGACGTCGGTGTACCGGCTGGGCACCCCCGGGATCGATCGCACCGGCCGCACACAGGCGTAGAGATCGAGCGCCTGGCGGAGCGTCACGTTGGCGCTGCGAAAGCCCTCCCCCACCGGAGTGGTGATCGGGCCCTTCAGCGCGACGCCGCAGCCCCGGATCGCCTGGAGGACGCTCTCGGGCACGGGGCTCCCGTACTTGACGACGACATCGGCGCCCGCCTCCACCCGCTCCCATTCGATCGCGGCCCCCGAGGCCTCCACCACCCGGACGGCCGCCTCGCTCACCTCGGGGCCGATTCCATCGCCCGGAACGAGGACGACGCGTCTCGCACCGCGTGCGGGGCCGTTCGCGGGGTCACTCGACATGCTCACCGGTTCCTCCTATCTTTCTGCGCCTTCCGGAGCTGACCCGGACCACCGCCTGGAGATTCCGCCCGTGTCCATCGAGCTTCTCTGCCGCAAGCTGGGTATGACCCGTGTCTTCGACGAGACGGGCAACGCGATCCCCGTGACGGTGCTCGAAGCCGGCCCGAACACCGTGTACCAGAAGAAGACCGAGGACCGCGACGGCTACACCGCGCTCCAGCTCGGTTTCGGGAGCCGTCGCGACGTCACCACCACCAAAGCGGCGCTCGGGCATGCCCGCAAGGCGGCCGGCGACGACGCTTCGGCACCGCGGGTCCTGAAGGAGAGCCGGGTCTCGTCCGAGGAGGCCGAGGCCCACGACGTCGGCGCCGAGATCACCGCGGACGTGTTCGAGCCGGGCGAGCGGGGCGACGTGGTCGGGACGAGCA
>CAYYUT010000301.1:0-5113 GCA_964474935.1 uncultured Spirochaetales bacterium | reverse complement strand
CCGAGACGCGTCTGCTGGTGCTCGATCGTGAGGACTTCTTCCATCTGATGGAGGACCATCCGACGATCGCGATCTCGATCTGCCAGACGCTCTCCCGGCGCGTGCGCGAGCTGAACGAGCGGGTGAGGGCGAAACCGAACTTGACGCTCGGCGCGACCCGCGAGCCGGGGCGGTAGCCGCGCCCGTGCGTCTGCATTCGCTGCTCGGGAACCGCCAGCGGCTCGACGGGGGCGCGATGTTCGGTCACGTACCGCGGGGCCTGTGGAGCCGTTGGTACGAGCCCGACCAGCGCGGTCGGATCGAGATCGCGTGCCGTGCCCTCCTCGTCGAGACGGAAGGCCGGCGCATCCTGTTCGAGACCGGCATCGGGGCCTTCTTCGACCCCGCGATGCGAGATCGCTACGGGGTCGTCGAGGAGCGCCACGTGCTGCTCGATTCCCTCGCGAGCCTCTCGTTGAGCGATGCCGACATCGATGCGGTCGTTCTCTCGCACCTGCACTTCGACCATGCCGGCGGTCTCCTCGCCGCATGGCGCCCGGACGAAACGCCGCGTCTTCTCTTCCCGAAGGCCCGTTTCGTCGTCGGACGCACCGCACTCGAACGGGCCCGCCAGCCCCATCCACGCGACCGGGCCTCGTTCATCCCGGAGCTCGTCCCCCTGCTCGAGGAGAGCGGTCGGCTGCTCGAGGTAGAGGGTCCCGAGTGCCCCTGGCTCGGGCCCGCATTCGGATTCGAGCTGAGCCACGGCCACACGCCCGGAATGCTCCACGTGCGGGTGGGGGACGGCACGGAGGAGGTGTTCTTCGCGGCCGACCTCGCACCGGGCGCTGCCTGGGTGCATCTGCCGGTGACGATGGGCTACGACCGCTACCCCGAGCAGCTCGTCGACGAGAAACGGGCCGTGTTCGAGTCGCTCGTCGCGAGCGGCGGGTGGATCTTCTTCACCCACGACCCGCGGATCGCCGCCGCACGGCTGGGTCGCGACGACGGCGGCCGCTACGTGGTCGCCGAATCACGCGGCGAGCTCGATCTGGAGATCTCCGCAGCGGAATCGACCGCGCCCTAGGGAAGCTCTGCACAGGCGCCTGCGTGGAGCGACCCCGCTCCAGCTCCCGCATCGATCAAAGCGCGCACGGAGCCTCCGGCGGAAGCAGCCGATGCCACACGGCGTATGGAGGAAGAAATGAATCACCAGGCGAGAAATTGCGGCGACCCCGATCGGGACGGCACGTCACTTCGCAAACCGAGCTACGCCAAGAAGGAGCATTCGGACGAGGTCGGCTTGAGACCGGGTCTCAGTTTTTGAAAAGATGGTCTTCAGCTGGCTTCGGACCGTGGTCTCGGTGACGCCGCGACACTCGGCAGCCTGTGCAAGCGAGTGCCCCTCGAGCAGGAGGCGTGCAAGCTGCGCCTCGGCAGGCGTGAGAGCAAAGAGCCGGATCAGCGTAGGTTCGACGCCCGAGAACTTCTCGGAGCCGTCGGAGATGACCAACATGGCGCGGGGGCGAGACGTCGGCCATATCGGGCTCCCCCGGTCTATCGGTGTGACGAGGATCTCGATACGCGCGTCACACCTCGCTTGACGAAAGACAGCCGCGCCTCCGGTAGAAGGCCCTTCGAGGTAGACCGACCCGAGGGCGGCCTGAACGACCTCGTCGACCTGCTGCTGCGCCCGAAGGCCAGGCACCGAGAGGCGACCCGCCTGCAATCCGAGATGGCCTGGCTCACGAAACATGCATCTGGCTGCGGTATTCGCGAAGACCACGCATGCATCCCCGTCGACCAACACGACGCCCACGGGCAACTCATCGAGGGCCTCTTCGTGCGCTGCGACGCGATCCTCGAGCTGCATCACGTGGCCGGCGATCCGGACACTTCGGCGCAGATGAGGCCACAGGGCTCTGAGGAAGTCGCACTCCCCTTTGGAGAAGTCGGGCTGTGACTCACCTCGGAGCAACGAGAGCTCTACGACTTGTGGCATCGCGCAGTCGACGAGCAAGGCCGCGCCGTGGTGCTGGCCTACCTTGCGGCCGAACTCGTTGTAGAAGGCCGTCCGCTCCAGGTCGCGGTCGGAGAGGAGCTCTTGACTCGGGCCGGCCGTCCCTGGGCCACGTTCGATCGCGACCGCCTCCGTGGTGAGGGTCCACGGATCTCGGCCTGCCCAGCGCTCCTCGAAATCGCGCCGATCCGTATCGTCGCAGAGGTCGACCGACGTGATCCAGGGCGCGCCACCCGCGCGGACGTCGAATCGAGCCAAGGTCGCAGCGGTGGCGTCGAAGCGACCCTGCAGCGCAGCGAGAAAGTCGACGTACTGCTCGGGCGCGATGCTTGCGCGGTAGATCTGCTCGATCAGCAGATGCAGTGCTTTCTGGTTCAGCTCGCCCACAGCTCCTACAAGGCGATCATACGGGCGGCTACTCGCACCTACAAGCGAGGTCGTGCGCGGAACGAGATCCTCACTCGCGTGTACCTGAATTCCCCGCCGACGGTCGCTCTAGCCTGGGTTCCCGCGGGGATCGGACACAACGGAAGGGCTATCGCTCCGCGAACGAAGAACGGGCCTTCTTCCCAGCGGCGTACCGGAATCGCCGCCGTTTGGCGGTCGACGTCTGCCCCGTGCGCCGGGTTGGCCCCGGTGGCCGTTTGCCTCGTTTGCCCGTTCGCCCGGGCCAGCCGGGGCCGAGGGAGGGTCGTACCCAGCGGCGGGCGCCCCAACGCGAGGCTCGTCCGGGCGGCGAGGGCGCCTTCCATCGCGTGCGCCACAAGATGAACACACACTCCCCGGACAGAACGCTAGCGCTGGACTTTCGAGAACTGCCGGCCGATCTGGACGAGCAGCCAGTAGAGACGGGCCGTCTCGATCGAGAGGAAGGGCTTGCCGCTCGTGATGATCGCCACCGCGATGTCGCGACGCGGGTCGGCCCACGAGAAGATGTTCGTGAACCCGACGTGGCCGAACGCGTCGTTGGTGTCGGGTCCGTAGGGTGAGAGGACGCTGGCGCCGAGGAAGAGGCCGAGTCCGTGACGCCCGGGGAAGCCCAGCGTCAGATCCACCTCCATGTAGCTCTGCTCGACGGTGGCGCGGCGGATGGTGCGGGGTGCGAGCACGTGGACCCCGTCGAGCTCGCCTCCGTCGAGCAGGCACTGGTAGAAGGCGCAGAGCTCGAAGGCGTTGCTCACCACGTTGGCGGCCGGGACGATCCCCGACATGAAGCGCGGATCCTGGGACCAGCGCACCACCTCGTCGAAGGGAACGCCCAGCGCACGATGGAAGAGCTGCGAGAAGGGTGGCATGGGGGGGATCCCGGTGACGGCGTCCTGTCCCACCCGGCCGAGGTCGCTGCGCGCCACGCCGTAGTTCATCCAGCGGAACCCCAGCGGCTCGAGGATCTCCTTGCGCAGCACCGAGCGGATGTCCTGGCCGGTGGCCCGGCGCACGATCTCGCCGAGCACGAAGCCGCCCGTCACGGCGTGGTAGGCGAGCCGGCGTCCCGGTCGCAGGGTCAGCGGCTCGCGAGCGAGGATCGAGACGATCTCGCTCGGGCGCTCGAGCAGATCGAGCTCGAGGGCGCCCGGAGGCACGTTCGGAATGCCGGCGCGATGCGACAGGACGTGGGCGAGGGTGATCTGGTCCTTCCCCGGCTGTCGGAACTCGGGAAGGTATTCGCAGATCCGGTCGTGCACGTGGAGCACGCCCCGATCGTCGAGGTGATGGATCAGCATCGCCGTGATCGCCTTCGAGGCCGAGTAGATGCAGAAGGGCGTCTCGGTGGTGACGGGCACCCGGGTCGTCGAGGGGAGCGCGCCGGGCGCATTGCCGCGGGCATGCCCGAGGGCCCGGTTGAGCACCACCTCGCCGCGCCGCCGGATGCAGATCTGGAGCGCCGGGTAGAGCCCCGTCTGGTAGAGGCGTCGGGTGGCCTCCCAGACGCGTTGGATGGCGGCCGGGGGAACGTCGACGTCCGGCGGGCTGGCTTCGACACCGATCGACGTCACCGCGTCGAGATCGGGTGGTACCTCGCAGAGCAGTTTGAAGCGGCGCGCGGGGCGACCGATGCAATCGACCACGTCCATGGGTCGAGCGTACCACGGGGTCCGCGGCGGTGGCGGCGCGCGGAACTGCCGACGAGTTGCCGGTCGGCGAGGTCGCTCGTGCGACGCCACGATCGGCCTTTCCGATCAGCCGGGGGCGAGCCCGCTCCAGGCCGCGCGCAGCTGCTCGCGGGGCTCGTCCTCCAGGATCGCACCGTGGGTGACGCTGATCCGTTCGAAGTCCCACGCGAGGATCCGATCGAGGCTCGCGCGCGCGGCCCGGCGATCGCGCACGAGCCAGCGCACCATCCGCGAGCTCGCGAACCGGCCGCGCACCCCCATCGCCGTCATCCAGAGCCGGGTGCGGCGGGAGGGCGAATCCGGCGGCATGTGGAAGGCGAGGTCGGTGAGTACGAGGGTCCGGCTCGGCTTGTGGAGGAATGCGATCTCTTCGAGCATCGGGATTCCCTTCACGTGATGCTGATCGAATGTCTCCCGCCATTCGGGTGGGGCCTGGTCCCCGAGCGTGCGGTGGAAGATGAGGTCGCGTCGCTTGGCAGCGAGCCCGGGCGCACCGTAGGTGGTGGCCCCGGAATGGACGTCGTGGGCCCCGCCGAAGAACAGATGGTGCACGCGATTCGGTGCCACGAGCGCCGCGACCGGTCCGAGCCCGGCGAGTGCCTGTGCGAGCTTCGCCGTCGCGGGAATCGGAGAGTGGAGCCAGAGCCGTCCGTCGGGGAGCCGGGCCACGGTCATGCGCGTCCCCACCTCGATCCCGAGGGGCGCGAGACGTGCCGTCGCCGTCCAGAGCCCGGGCCCCACCGGACTCAGCATCCGCCGCGCGGGCTCCGCTCGAGTTCGACTCGGGGGGCGAGGTCCCGCGCCCGCTGCGCGTCGGGGTGTCCTGCCGTCTCCGATTCGGCGTCGGCCGCGCCGAGGGCGACGCCCATCCGCAAAGCCTCCTCGAAGTCGCCACCGGCGGACAGCACCGCGAGCATCCCGGCGAGCATGGCGTCACCGCAACCCACCGGGTTGCGGAGCGCGACCCGCGGAGGCGTCGCCTCCCAGCGCCGACCGTCGG
>CAYYUT010000300.1:0-5121 GCA_964474935.1 uncultured Spirochaetales bacterium | reverse complement strand
ATCAGCTCCCAATCGCCATCGACGCCCTTCTTGCGCTCAATGGAGACCGCGCGGACGATCGTCGGGTCGCTCAGCGGATCCCAGGTCAGCTCGACTTCCGTCGTCGAGGTCGCCTTTGCGACCAGGTTCGTCGGGGGGTCCGGAGCGCCGCAGGCCGCGAGCCCGAGCGCCGCCCCCAGGGCGAGCCCGAGGATCCGGGCGCGAAGCCCACTGGCGGGATCCCGCCGCCGGCCAGGGCCCGCAGGCTTCGCCGTGGAGCGTCGCGAGCAGGCTGGTTGGGCGCGCCGCTGGGGCGCGCGAGAGCGAAAGATCGTCATGTAGACTCGAATCGATGGATCGGTGGTGCACGCTCAGAGGCGCGACGACCCTAGCATGCGTCCTGCTCGCGCTGCCTTGGCTCGGGGGTTGGCTCGCACCGGCATCCGCGCGGGACGGCGACGGCCCGCCCGCGACCGGTCGCGGCGCGGGCGAGGAGCTGCGTGCCGCCATCGACGCCCGCGACGCGGGCGAGCTCGAGATGGCCGAGGCGCGCCTGGCGTTGGTCGCCGAGCAGCACCCGATCATCGCCGACTACGCCGACACCCTGCGGATCGAGATCGCCCTGCAGCGACGCCGCTTCCTGCTGGCCGAGCGACTGGCGAGCTCGGCGATCGAGCGCCACGCCAACTCGCCGATCCGGGCCCGGATGCTCGAGGCGCTCGCCGAGGCGCGCTGGGCGCGAGGGGACGAGCCCGGCTCGCGCCGCGCCTACGAGCTCGCCCTCGCCCACACCGGCTCGGACGAGAAGCGAGCGGGCATCCACACCCAGATCGCGGAATCGCTCGCGCGCGAGGGCCAGTTGGAGAGCGCGGCGAAGATCTACGCGAAGGTCTGGAGCGAGTACCCCACCAGCCCGTCGGAGCCTCGCGCCAGCGCCCAGCTCGACGTGCTCGAGCGCTCGATCGGTCGGCCGTTCCGGTCGGCGCGCGACTTCCAACGGCGGGGCGAGGCCCTGCTCGCCGGAGGCCGGAACGAGGAGGCGCTGCGGGCCTTCGACGCCGCGATCGCCCGCGATCTCTCAGCCGACGCGCGACGCCAGGTGGCCCGGAGCCGGGCCACGACCCTGTTCCGGCTGCGGCGCTATCCCGAGGCGGCGGCCGCCTACGAGGCGTTCGCGCCCGATCCGCGGGCCATGATCGAGCGGGCTCGGGCCATCGCGCGCGCCGGAGACGTGCCGCGATCGGTGGTACTGCTCGAGCAGATCGTTCGGCAACGACGTGATCAGCACGCCGTGCGTGCACGTCTGATCGCCGCGTTGCTCCTCGACGACGAGGACGACCTCCAGGATCAGGCACGGGCGCTCGAGCACTTCCGCACGCTCGCCGCCGATCGGCGCTACCCGCAGGCCCGGCTCGCGCTCTGGCGGCTCGGCTGGCGGGCCTACCGCGGGGGCCGGTTCGCCGAGGCACGCGCCTCGTTCAGCGAGCTCGTGCGGCTCGAGTCGCACCCGATCGACCGGCTGCGGCCGCGTTACTGGGAGGCGCGGAGCCTCCAGGCCCTCGGCGGCGCGGGCGCCTCCGAGGCGCTCGCCGAGCTCGCGGCCGAGTACCCCTTCACCTACTACGGCTGGCGGGCCCGCGAGCTCACCCGCCCGGCGGACGACGCGCGTGGCGCGGCCCCGGCCCGCGAACGGATCGCGCCCGGGTCGTCGCGCCTGCGACCGGCCGAGCTCGAGCGCGCACGCGTCCTGGTGGCGGCGGGCCTGCGCGACGAGGCGGTCTCGGAGCTCTCGCCGCTCGTCACCCGGGCCGGCGGACTCGACGACCGGCTCGCCCTGGCCCGGCTGCTCGTGGAGGCCGGCGACTTCCACCGGGCGCAGATCCTGATGGTGTCGGCCTATGGGCGGAACCTCGCCCGGGGTCCGGTTCCAGGCTTCGAAGAGGTCTGGCAACACGCCTGGCCCCGGGCCTATCGCGAGCTGATCTCGGCGCTCCATCCCGACGGATCGCCGGTCGACGAGCATCTGGTGGCGGCGGTGATGCGCGAGGAGAGCGGCTACCGGCCCAGGGTCGTCTCGACGGCCGGTGCGCGCGGGCTGCTCCAGATCATGCCCGAGACCGGCATCCGTCTGGCCGAGCAGGCGGGGCTCACCCGATTCCGGCCCGACGACCTGTTCGACCCCGGGGTCAACATCCGGCTCGGCTCCTTCTACCTCGACGAGCTCGCCCGCCAGTTCGACGGGCGCGACTTCGTGGCGGTCGCCAGCTATAACGCCGGGCCCCACGTGGCCTCGCGATGGCTCGAGAGCAACGGCTCGCTCGAGGACGACGCCTGGGTCGAGTCGATTCCGTACAGCCAGACCCGCGCCTACGTGAAGCGCGTCCTCCGCAGCGCCCAGGCGTATCGGGCCCTGTACTGAGCGCCCCCATCGACGAGCCGCTCTGGCCCTCGCTCCGGTCCGGTGCCGGCGGTCCCGACGTGGTCGGCGGCGGCGAATGCACGATCGACCATCTGGCGACGGTCGAAGGGCTTCCCCAGCCCGGCGAGAAGCGCCGCCTGCATGCCTACGAAGTGCAGGCCGGCGGCCAGGTGGCCTCGGCGCTGGTCGGCCTCGCCCGGCTCGGACGACGCTGCGCCTTCCACGGGGCGGTGGGCGACGACCCCGGGGCGGACGTCACGCTGGCAGCCCTCGACGCGGCCGGTGTCGATCGGCGCGGGGTGCGGGTGGTCGAAGGAGCGAGCACCCAGACGGCCATGGTCCTGGTGGACAGGGCGACCGGCGAGCGCACGATCGCCTGGCACCGCGCTCCGGGGATCGACCTGCCATCCGATGCGCTCGACCTCGGAGTCCTGGAGGGAGCGCGGGCGCTGCATCTCGACTCGGGCTTTCCCCGGGCGGCGGTCGCGGCGGCGCGGGCGGCCCGCGCTGCCGGTCTTCCGGTGGTGCTCGACGCCGACGAGCCCGAGGGCTTGGATGAGCTCATGGGCCTGGTCGACTTTCCTATCGTTTCCCGGTCATTTGCCGAAAAGCTCTCAGGTAGGGGTTCCACTCGCGACGCGCTTCGCGTGCTGGCGGGCCACGGTGCCCGGGTGGCGGTCGTGACGCTCGGGCGCGAGGGAGCGCTGGCCCTCGCGGGCGGTCGTTTCCTGGGGTCGGAGGCCTTCAGGATCGAGGCGCGGGACACGACCGGGGCAGGCGACGCGTTCCATGCCGGGTTCATCGACGGCCTGCTGGCCGGCCTCGGACTCGGGCGGACCCTCGAGAGGGCGCACGCGGTGGCTGCCCTCAACTGTCGGAGCCTGGGGGCCCAGGGAGGGCTTCCCGACCGGGCTGCCCTCGAGGGGTTCCTCGAAGGGCAGCAGGCCGACTCGGGTCCCGACGCCACATGGGAGGTCGAGCATGGCTGAGTCGGGAGGCAGCCGGACCCGGATGCTGCTGCTCGTCCTGGTCGCGCTGATCGGGGCGGGGGGCTGGAACTACCATCAGAACTGGTCGGCCGACAAGGCCGTGCTCCGCGCCTATCGGAGCTACAGCGACGAGGACCTCGCCCGGTTGCTCGACGCCTACCGCAGCCAGGCGCACGCCCTCCGCGAACGCTACGAAGGCCAGGGACAGGCGTCGCCGGCGGCCGACCCGGGCGCCGGGCTCCTCGGCGAACGCATCGAACAGTTCGAGAAGGCCCAGCAGCGTGCCCGAGCCCGCCGCGAGATCGGCGGGAGCGCGTCGATGATCCAGGCCACCGTCGAGGCCATCGAACGAGAGCAGGCGACACGCGTGCTGGAGCGGGATCCGCTGCGCCTCCATCTCGGGCGCCTGGTCCGATTCGGGCCGACGGACCGCTAGCGCCCTTTCCGGGAAGCTCGGCGTCCGCTTCGATGCTGCCTTCGTATGGCTCCGAGCCCACGTCCGGGAGGGGACCCTAGTCGTCGTCGCTGTCGTCGGCGACCTCTTCGTCGTCGAGGAAATCCCCGCCCTCGTCGTCCATCTCTCCGATGTTCAGATCGAGGTCGTCGTCGGTGGTGGTCACCGTATCCTCTTCGTCGTCGAGTGCGGCCAGCGCACGGACCTCGGTCCGGCCGCCGCGCCTGGGCTCGGTCTCCCGCTTCTGGGTGGGCTGCTTCCGCGCGTTCGCGCCGCACTTGGGGCAGATGGGCTCGGGGCGTCCGAAGTCGTAGAAGACGGTGCCGCAGTTCCAGCAGCGGTGACGGGTACCCCGCTTGTCCTTCTGGAGCTCGGTGGCCTTGCCCAGTCGACCCGGCGTGGGCGGGGGTGCGGGGGCTTCCGGAGCCGGCACCGCCTTGCGGGAATGGGTCGCCTTCTTCTTCGAGGTCTTCTTCGCCCCGGACTTCCCGGCCCGGACCTCGGACGCCGTCTTCGATCCGGACTTCCCGGCCCTGGCCGCGGACGTCTTCTTCGAGCCGGGCTTCGCCGCTTTGGGCTCAGTGGCCTTCTTCGTGCGCTTCGGCGTCGCCTTGCTGCTCGCAGCCTTCTTCTTCGAGGCCTTCGAACCCGACTTCTTCGCCGCCTTCTCGTCCGAGTCGCTCTTGGCACGACTCCGCGATGCGCTCGTCTTGCCGGTCTTCCGGGCCGTCGCCTTCTTGGTGGCGCTCTTCTTCTTGGTCTTCCGGGCAGGGCTCATCGCGCCTCGCCTCCGATCCGGATCGCGTCGCCCGCCTGATCGGTGCGTTGGATTCCGCTCGCCACCAAGTCCTCCGGCCCATCGAAGCGGGCGTGGTCGATCTCGATCGGCACCCCGGAATCCGGGGCCTCGATCCGCGCCTCCTGCAGCCAGCGCCGGTAGAGCCGGACCAGATCGCCTCGCGCCGTGGCCGGTGAGGCCGCGCCGTTCGCGTTCTTCACGGGCGAATACTCGTCGTGGCGCCGCGCTTCCATTACCGCAACCTCCCGGGTCGCCGCCAGTGCATCGAAGACGAATCGCTCCAGCTTGTGGCCGTTCGGGTCCCGGGGCATCTGTGGCTCGCCGGACGCCGGGGTGAAGGGAATTCGCTTCGCCGAGACGTGGTAGGGGAGGGTGGCATCCGGATCGTGTGCGATCCGCTCGACGAAGGCCCGGTCGAGGACGTGGATCCCGATGCTCCCCGCCCAGCATCGCAGCCCCCCATCCGGCCCCCGGAAAGAGC
>CAYYUT010000299.1:0-5152 GCA_964474935.1 uncultured Spirochaetales bacterium | reverse complement strand
TCAGGCATGGTGGTTCTCCGTGGGTTCAGGGTTGAGGTTGCCGCGCGGGATGCCTATCATCGGGAGCTCGACGAATCGACAGGCATCGACTCCCCGCTCGGTCGGAACGGGCATTCGCGCCGAACGAGAGGGCGGCGGGATCGTGACGGGCTTCCACGGTGTCGCCATGCAGGCCTCGCAGCTCGGGGTACCCCGGGCGGATCGACGCGCACGCGCCCCGACTTGAGGGGAATCCCAGCGATCGCGGCAGCTTGCCGAGGCCGCTGCGCGCTCAAGCGCCTGCGGAGAGCGACCGACCCGTAGGTCGTAGGCCGCGCGTGGCGGGCCGGCGCGCCGCCCGTCGTGCCCGGGTCGCTGGCGTCGCACAGCGAGGAGCCACAGCGTGACGCGACCGCGGGCGAGCGTGGTGATCCTGAGCTTCGAGCAGGTGGATTTTCTCGAGACGGCCGTCCACTCGGCCCTGGCCCAGACCTACCCCGACCTCGAGATCGTGATCACCGACGACGGCTCGACCGACGGGACCGCGCAGCTCGCGACCCGACTCGCGGCCGCGCACCCCGAGCGGGTCCGGGCCCTCTGTTCTCCCACGAACACCGGGATCGCTGGCAACGTGAATCGCGGCATCGCGGCGAGCCGCGGGGACTACGTCGCCCTGCTCGGCGGCGACGACCTGATGCTCCCCGAGCGGATCGCCACGCAGGTCGCCTGTCTCGATGCGGCTCCGCGCGTCACGCTCTGCAGTCACGACGTCGAGGTGTTCGACTCCGACACGGACCGTACGCTCCATCGCTTCAGCGATCGCAATCCCATGCGAAGCGGCGGCATCGAGTTGATGCTCGACTCGAACTGGCTGTACGCGCCCATCGCCCGCTACCTGCCGTCGGGCCACATGTACCGCCGGAGCGCGCTTCCGCCGGGTGGTTTCGACGAGCGGCTGGCCTACCGGAACGACTGGCTCCACGACGCGCAGGTGATCGCCCGGGGCCGTCTCGCGTACCTGCCCCGGGTGCTGGGGCGCTATCGGCGTCACGCGGGCAATGTGACGGGATGCGCCGAGATTCGCGAGCGTGGCCTCGAGGAGGCCCTGATGGCGCTCGCGATCCTCGAGAGCCGGCACCCCGACCTCGCTCCCCGGGTGCGACGCAAACGGCGTGCGCTCATGTTCCGAGCCTGGAGCGCCCTGCCGGCCGGGAGCGAGGAGCGCGAACGGGTGGGTCGCTGGCTGCGCCAGGACGTCGACTTCGCCGAACGACTCTACATGCAGGGGCTCGCCCGGCTGCTCGCGAGCCGCGGCGCGCTCCGGGCCTGGCGGCGCCTCAGCCGCCCGAGGCGATCGAACGCAGACGCTCCTCGCACAGGAACAGGGCCAACGCCGACGGCGCGTCGCTGAAGCCTCCCGAGCGGGCGAGTGCCAGGCAGGCCTCGATCGGACGGGGCACGACCCGGATGAACTCGGTCTCGTCGTGGGATGGCTCGCCCGGCTCGACGTCGCGCGCCAGGAACACGTGGCTCGTCTCGTTGCAGATCCCATTCGCCGTGTAGAAGCTCGCGATCGTCTCGAGCGGTCCGGCGAGGGCTCCCGTCTCCTCGCGGAGCTCGCGCCGGGCGGCCGTCTCGAGATCCTGGCCGGACTCGCAGCTCCCGGCCGGGATCTCCCAACACCAGTCGCGGACCGCGTGGCGATACTGATGCAGGGTGAGGACACGCTGATCGGTCGTCACGGCCACGATCCACACGGCCGGCGCCTTCTCGACGACGTGGTAGATGCCGGGTCGGCCGTCCGTGGTCTCGGTCTGCTCGCTCCGCACCCGGTACCACGGGCACTCGAAGCTCACCTCGCTGGAACGGATGCGGAGAGGCCGGTCGGCCTCCGGAACCGGATCACCGAGCGGCACCGGTCAGCTCCGGACGGCCCGGATCCCGACGTTCGCCATCAGCTCCGCTGGAAGCCGATCCGAGAGCGTCACCATGGCGTCGAGGAGCTCGGGAGGATGGTTCTCCATCAGGGCGTTCGGGAGCGGCTTCAGGAAGTAGCCGAACTCGCATTCCACCCGGAAGCCGGCCTGCTCGAAATCGCGGCGGAGCGCCGTGAGGTCGTAGACGCGCTGATGCCCCATCACCCGGTCGCGGGGCGAGAGATCCTCGGGGCGTCCCTGGAGACCCATCTCGACCGCGAGCAGGCGGTGCAGGGACGAGCGGTTCGGAACCGTCGCCACGCACACCCCTCCGGGCTCGAGCCAGCCGTGGATGCGCGCGAGCAGATCCCTCGGATCGTCGACGTGCTCCAGCACGTGGAGCGCGAGGGCGCCGTCGTAGACCGGTCCCGGCTCGAAGGCCTCGAAGAGCGACTCGTGGACGACGAGACCCTGCGCCGCGTGGAGTCGACGCGCGCGCTCGCAGAGCAGCGGCGAGCCCTCGACGATCTCGGCCCGGAAGCCGCGTTCGAGCAGCGCCCGTGCGATCCGCCCCGTCCCGTAGCCGAGGTCGAGCACCCGACGCGCATCGCCGAGCTGGTCGAGAATGCGAGGCAGCGAGCGCTCCTGCACGCGCTCCTCGAGATCGATGTCCTCGATCGCGTCGTTCACGTAGTAGTCGCGGGCGTAGGCGTCGAGCCGGGCGGGCGTCAACATCCGGCGCGCTCCTCGGCCACCAGCAGACCCTGCACGATCTGCTCGGCGAGCTGGTCGGCGCAGAACTCGCGTGCGGGCCCCACGATGGAGGCGCGCCCGAAGCGGGCCTCGAACGCGCGACGCGAACGCTCGAAACGCTTCCAGTTGTCGAAGCTCGGCACCGAGAAGGACGGCCCCGACAGGAAGTGCACCAGCCGGTAGGGTGCCTCCGGGGCGAGGATCCCGGTCTTCTCGAGGGTGGTCCGCACGGCGGCCTCGGCCCGTTCCGAATCGACGTCGCTCTGCAGCTCGAGGATCACGAGGCGCGAGCCGGGCGCCCGGCCGGGCCCCCCGTTGGTGATCCGATAGGCGGGCACGTCCGAGTCGGCCACCCAGGCCACGCTCGGGAGGCTCCCGAGCTCCGATTCGTCGATCTCCGCCCACGCGAGGGCACCCCTGACGCGATCGGCCTCGTAGGGCGCACCGGCCGCCGCGAAGCACTCCTCGGGCGAGATGCCGAGCACGGGCTCGCGGCAGAGCGTCTCTCCGCGCGCGAAGCCCAGGCGCATCTCGTCGCCGCGGCCGGCGAGGCGTTCGAGTCGACCGAGCCGCTGCACCCGCACCCGCGGCGAGGCCTCGAGTCGGGCGAGCAGCGCCACGACGAATCGCCCCGAGCCCCCCGGCTCCCCCGCATGGTACGGACGATGCGGCCGGAACGAGACGGGGCGTCCGCTGGCCGCCTCCCAGAGCGTCCTGGGCCAGAACAGCGGCATCCAGATCTTGCGACGCAGCGCGGCCACCGCGAGGTCGGGTCCGCGTGCATCGACCTTCCGGCTGATGGCATCGATGAAGAGGCCGTGGAAGGTGGGACCGTGGTTCGCGAGCGAGGCCTGGCCGAGTGTCAGACGCCAGAGCTCGGCGCGTCGCTCCTCGGCCATGAGACCAGCGTCGCCGCTGCCGTTCGCCATGATCCGCGCCGTCTCGTCGCGGATCGCACGTGCCTGCGACGCGGTCACCATCTCGCTGAGCTTCGACAGATCGACCCGGTGGATGATGTCGTCGTGGAAGCGCCCACCGAAGAAGATCTTCGGATCCGACACGGGCCGCAGTCGGTCGCCGAGCAGCTCCTTCAGATAGCGTTCGATCAGGGGGGCGTAGGGCCGGAATCCGCGCCGACCCGGCCGATAGGCGTCGAAGGACGGCACGGGCCCGGGGTCCTCGAAGGCCAGCTCGAAATGCCGCGATCCGAACTCGAGGCGGTAGCCCTCGAACTCGAGATGCTGGAAGCCGACCCCGACGTTCCGGTCGGGGAGCATCAGATCGACGTCGCGACCGCGGAATGCGAGCGCGTCGGCCGCGACGAGCGCGGCGATCGTGCCGCCGCAGACGGTGATCCGCCCGGGCTCGGTGCGGCGTCGCGGATGGAGCGGAGAGCGGGCGCCGACAGGGGTCGTGCTGGTGGTCATGACGGGATCCTCCGTGGGGCGCGGCCCGATCCATCTCGGGACGTCTGGCGAGCGAAGTCGAGCCGGAGCGACGGGCGCGCCAACAGGCTCCGCTTGAACTGGACGAGGCCGGGATTCGCGCGGCCTTCCTCGCTCGCGATGCCGAGATCGAGACAGGCCACACCTTCGCCGATCAGCTCTTCGACGATCCGGTAGGCGAGCAGGTTCATCGGGGAACGCCGGAGCGCGTGGTGTGCATCGCCCCACGCGACGAGGAGCTCGCGTCCCGGTCGGATCCGATAGCGGAGCGCCGCCGCGCACGGGGCACCCGCGTGCTCGAGCAGATCCATGCGCATTCCCGGCATGACGCGACGCAACCGCTCCAGGTACCCGAGCGAGATGCGAATCGGTCGTCCCTTGGCGCGACGGTTCGCCGCGAGGATTCCGTAGGCGACGGCGAAGTCCTGGTCCGACTCGGCCCGGCGGAAGCGGAACGGCTCGTCGAGGGTGCGCCGCAGCATGTTGCGGGCCGAATCACCGAGGGCCGCCACGTAGGCCGACGGCTCGGCATGGCGATCGAGATCGATGTGGAAGTTGAGCTCGCTCCGCACCACCTCGAAGCCGAGATTCATCAGCACGAAGTGGACCTGGCTCTCGATGGGCGAGTAACAGGCGGGACGGGTCCGGATCTCGACCCGCTCGAAGCCCTCGTCTTCGAGCGTCGCGACGGCGTGCTCGAGGAGATCGGCGATCCCGGCCACCGATTCCCGGTCCCGGACGAAGTCGGGCCCACCGAACGGGGCCCGCCATCCCGAGCAGAAGGCGCCCTCGCGGGCGACACCGGCCAGACTCCCGACCAGGCGGTTCTCGAGGCGGTAGTCGACGCGGTGGTAGCGCTCGCCCGCCTCGAGGCCGAGCGCATGGTAGGCCGGGGCATTGAAGAAGCTCAGATGGTCGGTGCGGAGCGGTTCCCGGCCGGCCTCGACCGGACGGGTCCCGATCCATTGGGTCGACATCGTCACTCTCGGACCGCCCTTTCCCCTTCGAGGCTCCGGCGACGAGTGCGCGGTCGGCCGCGGCCGGCGCTGAGCGTGTTCG
>CAYYUT010000298.1:0-5155 GCA_964474935.1 uncultured Spirochaetales bacterium | reverse complement strand
CGCGAAAGGCGCGGCGGGCCCGCGCTTCGCGCCCCGTCAGCGGCGAACCATGGCCGTCCCACAAGGCGCTGCAGCGGACGAGCGCCAGCCGGACTGAACCGAGGGGCGCCGCCTCTGCAGGCAGTCCAGGGGCGTCATCTCTTGCGCGCCACGAGGACGGCTACTCTTGTGCACCTCCGGGTTCCGGGCTCTCCGAATCTCTGAATCAAGCGGGGATTCGGGGGCGGAGCCGCCGAGCGCCCCGGGGCTCAGCCCGCTGCCCGCGGGCTCGCCGCCCGATGCCCGCCGAAGCTCCGCCCGATCTTCCGAAGGATGGTGCGACGACGGAAGCGCGCGGGAGGGCGCAGCGGGGTCGGAAGGATGTGCATCGGCTCGGGCGGCGTCGAGCGGCCCCAGGTGGCTGCGCTCGGGCTAGGCGTAGTGCCCGAGGCCGTAGCGAACGGTCACTGCGGTGAAGCTTCCCCACAGCACGACGTAGGCGGCGGCGTTGGCCACCGCGTACGGGATCGGCCGCCCCAGGAACCGGAGCGCGAGATTCTGCACGAAGCTCGGCGGCTCCTCCTGAGACTCGTCCGACGCGAGCGCCTCCATGGGGGCTCCCCGGAGCTTCTCCTCGATGATGGTCAGGACGCAGCGGTTGCCGAAGATCCACCAGTTGAGCTGGATCAGGGGGCAGCCGACGAGGATCGCCACCGCCGCCCACTCCCAGGGGTAGGCCCACCCCGTGAGCATGAAGACCACGATCGACGTGTGCAGGAACCAGATGATGCGAGCCATGGTGAGACGCACGCCAACTCCTTCGTTCCCTCGTTCCCCTCGTCTGCCCGGCCTTCAAGCTCGTCTTCGATTATGACGAATCCGGCTCGCCCTCGTGACGTGAACGGGGAGACTCCCCCGGGGCCGCAGGACACCGCTTGCCGAGGTTTTCCAGCCTCACCGAGGGCGTCGTGAAGCCCCCTGAGCCCGGCCAGGGTGACTCGATGCCCGCCTCGGCGCCCCGAGCCTGCGTCCCAGGCTCCGCTCGAACCTCGCTCTGTTCCGCCCGATCGCTTGACCAATCTACCTGCGCGCAGGTAGAAAGATACGATGGGCAGCGACCGCGAGAGAGCCCCGGGCCCGCGGGCCCGCCGCACCCGGGCCGCCATCCTCGACGCCGCGGAGGAGCGCTTCGCGCGCCAGGGCTTCGCGGCGACGCGGCTCGAGGACGTCGCCGGCGACGTCGGGATCCGGCGCGCCTCGATCGTCTACCACTTCCCCGACAAGCGGGCCCTCTACGACGCCGTCCTCGATCGCCTCTTCGCGGCCCTGCTCGCGCAGGTGCAGCCGGTGCTGACCGGAAGCGGGGGGCTCGGCGAGCGGGTGGAGCAGGCGGTCTCGCTCTGGGTCGACTTCGTCGCGCGTCGACCGGGCTTCGCGCGCTTGCTCCTGCGCGAGGTGGCCGACCGCAGCGGGCCGGCGACCCCCGCCGCGCTCCGGCAGGTCTCCCCCTTCGTCGAGATGGTGCGCAAGCTGCTCGAAACGCCCCGCGACGACCCGACGGCACCTCGCGCGTCGGTCGAGCCCGTGCACGTGGCGAGCACCATCGCCGGCGCCACCGTCTTCTTCGTCGCGGTGATCCCCTCGCTCGCGCCCGGGCTCGGCATCGATCCCGACGACCCGGCACAGCTCGAGGCGCACCGCGAGCAGGTGCTCGAGGTCGCCCGAAAGATCCTCGGGACCGGGGAGGTCGACGCATGAACGGGACGGCGCACTCCGAAGCCTCGGGCCGCGGCCACGCCGACGACCCCTTCGAGCGGTTCAACCGGGCGCAGGGCATGGGGACGATCCGCGACCCGTACCCCATCCTGGCCGAGATGCGTCGTCAGGGCCCCGTGAGCCGCGTCGACGTGCGTCGCCGGATCGGACCCGAGCGCAAGCTCCCGCCGGGCGCCCCCGAGATCCTCTACATCCTGCTCACCCACGATGCCGTCTCGAATGCCCTCCGCGACGGCGGGTCGTACTCGTCGCGCTTCTATGCCGACACCATGGGGCCGGTGCTCGGGCGCACCATCCTCGAGATGGACGAGCCGGAGCACGCGCGTCACCGCGGGTTGCTGCAGAAGGCCTTCACGCGTCGCGCGCTCGTCCGCTGGCAAGGCGAGCTGATCGCACCGGTGATCCATCGCCTGGTCGATCGTTTCGAGGCGCGCGGTCGCGCCGATCTGGTGCGCGAGCTCACCTTCCCGTTCCCGGTCGCGGTGATCTCCGGGATGCTCGGCATCCCGGAGGCCGATCAGCCGAGCTTCCACCGGCTCGCGATCGAGCTGATCAGCATCTCGGTCGACTGGGAGCGAGGCCGGGCGGCATCGCGCGCGCTCGAAGAGATCTACGCGCGCGTGCTCGCCGAGCGCCGGCGCGAGCCGCGCGACGACCTCCTGAGCGTGCTCGCCACCGCCGAGCTCGACGGCAGCCGTCTCGGCGACGACGAGATCTTCGGCTTCGCCCGGCTGCTGGCGCCCGCGGGCGCCGAGACCACGTACCGCTCGTCGAGCAACCTGCTCTTCGGGTTGCTATCCCACCCCCAACAGCTCGACGCCGTCCGGGCCGATCCCGCCCTCGTGCCCCAGGCCATCGACGAGGGACTGCGTTGGGAATGCCCGCTGCTGTCGATCATGAGGACCGCGACCCGCGACATCGAGATCGATGGCTACGTGGTTCCGAAGGGCGCGGTGGCCCAGTTGAACCTGGGCGCGGCGAATCGCGATCCGGCGCGCTACGAGCGGCCCGACGCGTTCGATGTCTTCCGCGAACACAAGCAGAACCTGGCCTTCGCGTTCGGTGCGCACCGCTGCCTCGGCCAGCACCTCGCCACCTGCGAGACGACGACGCTCCTCGGGGTCCTCTTCGAGAGGCTTCCGAACCTGCGGCTCGACCCGGAGGCGGACGACGTCCACATCACGGGGATGACCTTCCGCGCGCCGCTCGCGCTTCCGGTCGTGTGGGACCCGCGCTGACGCCCTCCGATCCGAGGCGGGTCACCCTCCGATGAGCCGCCGCTTCCTGATGGGCTTCGACATCGGTCGTCGCGGCGGTCGCTGTCTGCTCGTCGACGCGGAGAGCGGACCGCCGACCGTGGTGAGCCGTTCGTGGGCGTGTGCCGGGGCAGCCGGGGCCGGTGGGCCAGGGCTCGCGCTTCCCCTGGCCGAGATCTGGGAGGCGCTCGGCTCGGCCGCGCGCGAGGCGCTCGCGCGTTCCGGGGCGCGCCCCGACGAGGTGGCCGGGATCGCGGCGAGCGCGGAGCGCTTCTCGACGATCCTGCTCGATTCGGGCTTTCGCGCGATGTTGGCGACACCGGGCGACGACGCCCGCGCCTCGGCCGAGGCGGAGCGCATCGCCGCCGAGCACGGACCGGCGCTGGCACGCTGCACCGGACACTGGCCCGCGCCGTGGCTCGCGGCGCCGCGGCTCCGACGCGCGGCCGCGCTCGATCCCGACGAGTTCGCCTGGGCGAGCACGCTCCTCTCGCTCTCCGACTGGCTCGGCTATCAGCTCACGGGCGAAGTCGCGTCCGAGCCGACCCAGGCTGCCGCCACGGGGCTGCTCGACGTCGAGTCCTGCGACTGGGCGGGAGACTGGCTCGATCGTCTCGGGCTCGAGCGGCGGCTGCTGCCCGAGATCGAAGCGCCGGGCCGCTTGCTCGGCAAGCTCACCCGCGAGAGCGCGATGCATCTCGGGCTCCGCTTCCGGACCCGCGTGGCGGTGGGGGCCGCCGACATCCAGAGCGCGATGCTCGCGGCCGGGGCCCTCGAGCCGGGCGACGTCGCGGCCGTGATCGGCGCGACCGCCGCGGCGGCCCTCGTGACGGAGCGACCCCGCCCGGAAGTCGGTCGGCGTCTCTGGGCGAGCCCCCATCTGCGCGCGGGCCGCTTCGTGGTCGGCAGCGAGGCCGGCCCACTGGGTGCGGCCCTCGACGCGTGGGGCGCAGCGCTTCCCGAGACGAGCCCGGAGCCGGCGGCGCTCCGGGCGCTGGCGCTGGCGGCGGAGTCGTCGCCCGGGGCCGAGGGAGAGACCTCGACCCTCGGTGCGATCGAGGGCGACGCGGCCACGCTCGGATTCTCGCTCGGGGGCCTTCCGCGACGGACGGCGCCGCGGCCGGAAGGACTCCGCACACGGCAGGCGCGCGCGGTCGTCGAAGGCCTCGCCTTCGCGCTCCGCGCCGAGCTCGAACGGCTCGGTGCCGGCGAGCCTCCGCTCGCTGGGCGGCGGCTGCATCTGGTCGGCGGTCTGGCCGAGAGCGAGCTCTTTGCCGAGATCGTCGGCGACGTGGTCGGGACGCCGGTGCGTGTCGCCGCGGGAGCCGAGGCGGCGGCGCTCGGCGCCGCGGTGCTCGCGGGCGTCGGAGCGGGGGTGTTCGCGGGGCTCGAGGAAGGCGTGGCGGCGCTCGTCCGCGCGACGCGCGAGCACGCACCCGCGCCCGCCCGAGCAGCCCCCTACGCCGAGGCCTATGCGCGCTGGAAGCGGGCGCTCGAACGCGCCGCCTCGGGCGGCCCCGGCTGATCGCTCGCGCTCACACGAACCACGCTCACACGTACCAGGGAAGGAAGACGGCGGCGAGCAGGCCCGCTACGAGCAGCCCGCCCGCGGTGCGCGTGAACAGGAACGCCCACGCGACGTACCAGAGCGGCCAGATCGGGAAGTTCTCGGGCCGGGTGGCCGGGCGGGGCTGGTCGAAGACCTTCCAGAGCCCGGCGACGCGCGAAGTGGCCGCGAGCACGGCGAGGCACCAGACGGGCAGGGTCCCGACGAGCACGAGGCTCGGCACCAGCACCACGAAGCTCACCATCAGGAACTGCACCAGGAAGCGCGAGCGGTCCTTGCCGAGCATGACGGGCAGGGTGCGGATTCCCTTCGCCGCGTCGGCATCGTGCTTGTCGATGTGCTTCGCCACCAGCACGGTCGCCACCAGCAGCGCGTAGGGCAGGCTCGCCACGAACACCCAGGGTGCGATGCTTCCCGACGTGACGTAGTAGGTGCCCCCGATCATGAGCGGGCCCCAGACGATGAGCACACCCGGCTCGCCGAGTCCGTGGTGCTTGAGCTTGAACGGGGGGGCCACGTAGAAGACGCTGATGAAGAGCCCCGCCAGCGCGAACGCCACCACCGGCCATCCGAGCCC
>CAYYUT010000297.1:0-5156 GCA_964474935.1 uncultured Spirochaetales bacterium | reverse complement strand
CGGGCTCGCGCGTCGGGCTCGAAACCTCCGGGGCGGCGAGCGGGGCGACCTCCGGGCGGTACGGATACCAGCGGCGCAGCAGGAGAGCCGCGGTCAGGGCGGCGAGGGTCGAGGCCAGGGTGGCGATCCAGGTGGTGGGGATGATCGCAGCGGGGTTGACCGAGCCGGCCGCCTCGCGAACGGCGATGGTGCCGAGCGGCAGCAGGGTGACGCTCGAGGTGTTGATGGCGAGGAAGAGCACCATCGAGTTGCTCGCGGCGCCGCGCTCCCGATTCAGTCGTGCCAGCTCGACCATTGCCTTGACACCGAAAGGCGTCGCCGCATTGCCGAGACCCAGCATGTTCGAGGCGATGTTGAGGATCATCGCCCCCATGGCCGGGTGGTCGGTCGGAACCTCGGGGAACAGGCGTCGCATGAGCGGGGCGAGGAAGCGCGCAAGACGATCGAGGAGGCCCGCGTCGCGCGCGATGTTCATCACGCCGAGGAAGAAGACCATCGGGCCGAGCAGTCCCACGACCAGCTCGATCGCACTCCGCGCCGAGTCGAGGAGCGCCTCGTTCAGCTCGGGCATGCGGCCGTGCGTCGCCGCCCACGACACCGATCCGAGGATCAGGCCGAGCCAGACCCAGTTCAGCACGCATCCTCCCGCGATGGATCGGGGCACGGGCCGTCGACGCCGCGACCGAGGCGCATTCGCGGTTCGGTCCGATTGCCCGGATCGAACCTCATGGATAAGTTCGACAGCGTCAAGCTCGGGTGCGTGCGGAGCGGGCAGCGTTCGATCCGCGGATCGGCCGACTGCGATGGGTTCGTCGGAGCCCGCACGGACGCCCGATCCGGCGGCGGCGAAGGAATCGCGGAATGCGACAACCTGCGGGACGATGCGTCGCGATCCGGGCCTGGGGCGCGAGGCTCCGGGCGGTCGGATCGGCTCGCGGTCGTGGTGCCCGCCCCGGCCGGCGGGGCTGGCTCGTCGCCATCGCGCTCCTGGCCGTGACGCCAGCGGGCGCCGACTCGGCGGCGTTCGGGGCCGAGCTCGGCGTCGCCCTCGAGGCGCCGGCGCTGCGTGGGGCGCGGGTCGCGGTCCTGGTGCAGGACGCCGATACGGGCGCCCGGGTGTTCGCCCGTTCGCCCGACGAGGCCCTGATCCCGGCATCGAACCAGAAGCTGGTCACGGCCCTCGCCGCGCTCGGGCACTTCGGCCCGTCCCATCGCTTCGAGACGTCGATCCATTCGGACGCGCCGCCCGACCGCGAGGGCCGGGTCGCCTGGCTGGCCGTGCGCGGGAGCGGTGATCCCACGCTCACCTCGGAGCAGTGGTGGCGCCTCGCGGCCGATCTGCGCCGGCGGGGCCTGCGGCGGGTCGAGGGGGGCATCCGGCTCGACGATTCCCGCTTCGACCGGATCCGTTGGCACCCGTCCTGGGGCCCGACGGGCGCCCGCGCCTACCACGCGCCGGTGAGTGCCCTGTCTGCCAACTACGGGGCGCTGGCCCTCGAGATCTCGCCGGCGCCCGACGGCGCGGGGCGACCCGGTGTTCGCGTCGATCCGCCGGTTGCGTATCTACGCATCGACAATCAGGCGGTGACCGCGTCGCCTGGGAGCCGCGTGGCGCTCGTGATCGAGCGCCGACCCTCGAAGGGCTTCGAGACCTTCCGGGTGTCGGGCCGGATTCCGGCCGACAGCGCGGGCGAAGTCTTCTATCGGAGCGTGGCCGACCCGACGCTCTACGCGGGCGCCGTCTTCCGGCTCCAGCTCGAGGCGAACGGGATCGAGGTGGCCGGGCTCCCGACGCTCGCGTCCGTCCCGTCGGGCGCCCACGAGCTGCTCCGCTTCGAGGGCAAGGCGATGGCCGAGATCGTGTGGCTGCTCCAGAAGTTCAGCAGCAACCTGATCGCGGAGAGTCTGGTGAAGGCGCTCGGGGCGGACCAGTTCGGAGCGCCGGGCTCATGGCCGCGCGGGATGCGGGCGGTGCAGGCCGCACTCGCGGCGCAGGGGCTTGCGGTGGAGGCGGCGGTGCTTCGGGACGGATCGGGGCTCTCGCGCGGGAACCGGGTGCCACCCGCGCTGCTCGTCGAGACCCTCACGCGCGCACGCCGATCGTTCGAGCTCGGCCCCGAGTGGATGGCGGCCCTTCCGATCGCGTCGCGGGACGGCACGCTGGCCGAGCGACTCGACGGGGCCGCGAGCGCCGTGCGCGCCAAGACGGGGTTGCTCGACCGTGTGGTGGCACTCTCCGGCTATCTGCAGACCCGGGCGGGCCGAACGCTCGCCTTCTCGGTGCTGGTGAACGACGCGCGCGTGCCGGAAGCGCAGGTGATGGCCGCGGTCGACGCCTTCGTGGAGCGGCTGCGCGACGCACCCGGACGCTAACCGCCGCCGACGAGTGGCAGGCCCATCTGGCGGATCGCCTCGAGGTTGTTGGCGACCGCCAGCCCGGTCCAGCCACAGGCGGCCAGCAGGAAGCCCAGCTTCACCCCGTGGTCGACCCGGGTCGTGACGGCCAGGAAGGCGAGGGCGGCCAGCGTGACCGTGCTGTCGATCAGCAGGCCGGGCACCAGCCCTGCCTCTACGAAGAGCCAGTCGGCGATCGGGTTGGCTTCGGTCACCTCCCAGCCCGGGACGTCGACCGAGAGGCAGACGTAGGTGGTCCAGTGGTCGGCGGCCGACAGGCCGATCAGTGCCAGGGACAGGAACACGAGCATCGCGATGCCTCCGCGGGACACGCGCCACGTCGCGTTCGATGGCGCGAGGTGGCCGGTGGGCCGTGGCCCTCGGGGGGAGCAAGAAGCATGCCCCCCAGAGGCCTCGGGCCACGCTCGGATCGCACGGCGGCGGGTTGGCCAGCCGGATGCGGGTGCATGGGTCGGCAGATCGCGGGCGCCGTGGGTAGCGTGGTTCCGCCGATGGGAACGCGGAGGCGTCGCGGATCTCGCGGCCATTCTGTCGACTGTCGACTGTCGACTCTCGACTGTGGACTGTGGACGGCGTGGATGGTGGACGTCCTGTGCCCATCCTGCGGCCCGGCCCGCGTCGGGTCGCTGCGAGGTCGGTGTCCGGTCGATACGAGGTCGGTGCCGGGTGGCAGAAACCCACCGGAGCGGGCGAGTTCTCTCGCGGGAAGGGGCTAGCTAGCGCGGACGTCGCATCTTGCCGCGCCCGAGGAGCAGCCAGTCGAGCGACACGTTCTCCCTGAGGGCCACCGTGATCAGGAAGTCGGTGTGCGGAGTGGTGCCGTTCTCGTAGCGGTTCACGTTCTGCTGGAACACTCCGAGGTCGCGGGCGAACTGTCGCTGCGATCGGTCGCCACGCAGCTGTGCGAGACGCTCCGGAAGCTTCCGCTTGATGCGCGACGCCGCACCACTGACACTCGGCATTCGACCTACTCCTGCGTTCGGGTGCGCAGCAGTGTACGGGAGCGCCCACTGGACACCAACCCCAACCGGACACGCGACACGTGCTCTCGCGACCCGATGGATCCCGTCGAGGGTCGGCGCTCGACACGAATCCGCGGAGGGCCCTGCGGATGCGGGTGACGGGCGGAACGCTCGGCGGTCGACGCCTGCACACACCCCGGAACCGCAGCGTGCGCCCGACGTCCGACCGGGTTCGTGAAGCACTCTTCGCTCGTCTCGAGCGTGATTCGGCCCTCGTCGGGGGACGCGTTCTCGATCTTTTCGCCGGCAGCGGTGCGCTCGGAATCGAGGCGCTCTCACGGGGCGCGCGCGAGGTCGTCTTCGTCGAGCGGGCGGGGCCCGTGGCCCAGGTGATCCGCCAGAACCTCGCGAGCCTCGGGCTGGACTCCGAAGCGCGTGTGATCCGGGGCGACGCGCGACGGACCCTCGAGCGACTCCGAGCGCGCGAAGAGCCCTTCGATCTGGTGCTGCTCGATCCTCCCTACGACAGCGATCTGCTCGACCCGTGCCTCGAGCGGCTCGCCGACGCCGAGCTGCTGAGCGAAGCCGGTCTGGTGGTGGTCGAGACGTCTCGGCGGAATCCCCCACGGATGGTCACGGGGCTCGACCTCTTGGATGCGCGTCGGTATGGCGATACTGTCGTGAGCCGTTTCGGCCGGCTTCCGGGCCGCGTGCGCGAGCCGCGATCGCCGGCCGCCTCGTAGCGGCATCGGCCGGTCGTCGGCTGGTGGTCGGGCTCGGAGGTGAGCCGGCGTGTTCGCGGGCGGGGACCCGAGGCAGGAAGGGAGAACGATGGCCACGAGTGACCGATCCGGTAGCGAGTCGCAGGGCCGTCTCGCGTTGTTCCCGGCGAGCTTCGATCCCGTGACGAATGGTCACCTCGACATCATCACCCGCGCCCACCGGGTCTTTCCGGATCTGGTGGTGGCGGTGGCCTTCAACGTCGACAAGAGCGCGATGTTCACGGTCGACGAGCGGCTCGACTTCCTGCGCGAGGCGCTGGCCGACAAGAAGGGCATCCGGGTGACCTCGTTCACCGGGCTGTTGGTCGACTTCGCCCGCGAGCTGGGAGCCAGCGCGGTGATCCGCGGCCTGCGGGCGATGTCCGACTTCGAGTACGAGTTCGAGATGGCGCTGATGAACAAGCATCTCCATCCCGAGCTCGAGACCTTCTTCATGATGACCAGCCAGGAATTCCTCTACGTGAGCTCCTCCCGACTGAAGGAGCTCGCCCGCTTCGGTGGGGACATCAAGGACTTCGTGCCGCCGTCGGTCGAGCATCGGCTGCGCGAGAAGCTCTACCGGTCCTGATCCCCCTTGCCCCGCCGCCGCTCCCAGGCTCCGGATCCGATCCGGTTCGGCACCAGCGGCTGGCGCGGCGTCATCGGCGAGGAGTTCACGCTCGTACGGGCCAGGGCCCTCGTCCGGGCGGTGGCGGCCTGGCTCCGCACGCTGCGGGCGGATCCGAGCGTGCTCGTCGGCCACGACACCCGCGTCGGGGGCCCGTGTCTCGCGGCGATGGCCGCCGCGGAGCTGGAGGACGCCGGTGTCTCGGCGACCGTGGCGCGCGGAGCGACGCCCACACCGGTGATCGCGCATGCGCTGCGACGGGGGCGGGCCGACGCGGCGCTGGTCTTCACGGCCAGCCACAACCCATCGTCCTACCAGGGCCTCAAGGTCTTCGGGGGCTGGGGTGGATCGATCGAGCCGCACGACTCGCGGGCCATCGAGCGGGTGGCC